>VGQR01000017.1 GCA_016882345.1 Cyanobacteria bacterium K_DeepCast_35m_m2_023 | reverse complement strand
TGACCGTGACCCAGGTGAGCGCCGACTGAGGCGCCACGGTTCCGTTCTGCCTCCCGCTGTTCATCCCACCGCATCAGACCCTTGCTCGCCGAAGACGCCTCGCGCACCAAACGCCTCGGCAGTGATAAGTCACACCGCGGCAGGGGCTGGTTGGTCAGCGTTCCAAGCGATCACCAGCGCGTGGTCCAGGACCTGATCCATGTTTCGGGTCTCAGGCTTCGCTGTCGCCTCAACCCATCCGAATCGGTCCAAGAGGCGTTCGAACGGGTGCTGAATCACCACCCTGACGTGGCTCAGGTGCGCAGCAACCGGCTCACGTTCTCGTGCGTGATCCACCTGAAACCCGAGGTCCTCAACAACTCTGATGGGTTTGATGCTGTGCAGTGGTTGGGGACTTTGCCCCTGACCGTTGACCAGCTGACGACAAGCGCCGCCCCATTGTCGACCCAGGTCCGAGCCCACCCAGGGCAGACGAAGTCCGACGCAAACAGTCCTGAGGGGGAAGCTGACGAGCCATTTGTGCCCAGCCGGGTGGTCCTGCCTCTGAGCTCCCTGGCACTGGCCCTGCTGGCCGGGCCGCTGTCCCTGCCGCCACTGGCTGTCGCTGTCTTCATTCTTGTGGCCGCGCGATTGAGCTTCAAGCGGGCCTGGGAGGGCTTGCGCGACGAACGCAAGATCAACGTTGACTTCCTCGATGGCCTAGCTGTCGCCCTCCACAGTCTTGAAGGTTTCCTGGTGGGGCCATCGATGATGATCAGCATGATCGAAGGCGGAGAGGCCGTGCGGGATGCCACCCAACGCATCGCCCATTCAGCCAACACCGATCTGCTGGCCAGCCTTCAGGCCAATGTGCGCCGCATTCGCAGCGATGGCAGCGAAGAACTCATCGCCAGCAGCGAACTGGAGATCGGCGATCAGGTGATCTTCTTCCCTGGAGACAACATCCCTGTCGATGGGGTCATCGCCAGTGGTGAGGGCAGTTTCGATGTCGTCAAGCTGACTGGCGAATCCGTCCCCCGTCATGTGGGTGCAGGAGATGAGGTCCTCGCGGGATTCATTTTGCTTGAGGGATCACTGGTGGTTGAGACAACCGCCGTGGGCGAAGCAACGCGAATCGGCCAGATCACGGCCATGATCGAATCGTCTCCGGTTTACGACACCAGGGTCGGCAATTACGCCGCACACATCGCCAACCGCTTTGTGATGCCCACGTTGGTGTTAGCCGGTGTTTCACTGCTGTTGAGCGCAGGCAACATCGCTCAGGCTGCTTCCTTGCTGATGTTCGACCTGGGGTCGGGCCTCAGGGTGTCGGTGCCGACCGCGATCATGGCGGCCCTGACCCGAGCCGGCAGTCAGGGTCTGCTGATCCGCAGCGGCCGTGCCCTGGAGCAATTGGTGGATATCGATGTGGTGGTCTTCGACAAGACCGGCACACTGACCCAGGGACATCCGTCGGTCATTGATGTCCACCTGCTGCGCAACGATCTGACGCTCGAGCGTGCAACCTGGCTCGCCGCTACTGCCGAACAGGGTCTGAACCATCCGATCGCCACCGCGATCCTGCATTACGCAGAGAGCCTTGGCAAAACACCAGGCAGCTGCGAGAGCTGGGACTACCGCATCGGCAAAGGTGTTTGTGCAGTCATCGATGGCCACCAAGTCCTGATTGGCAATGCCAAGGTGCTGGTTGAGGAAGGTGTCACCGTTCCTGATCTCTCAGTCGACGAACACCTGCAAGCTTCGACACCGGTCTACCTGGCCTTGGATGGCGAGGTGGCTGCCATTTTCTATGCAGCCGATGAACTGCGCAGTGACAGCCGCCAGTTGATCGCCGAATTGCACCGCCGCGGCATCGAAGCCCACATGCTGACCGGGGATGTTGCCAACGTGGCACATGCCGTTGCCGCCCGCTTGGGACTACGCCCCGAAGAGGTGCATGCCGAAGCATTGCCCGATCAGAAGGCAGAACTTGTCAAACAACTCAGCGAGCAAGGGCACAAGGTTGCCTTCGTCGGTGATGGCATCAACGATTCGGCCGCCCTTGCCTACGCCGACGTTTCAATTTCCTTTGCTTCAGGCAGTGATCTGGCTCGCGAAACAGCGGACATCGTGCTGACGAACGACAAGGTTTCAGGCCTGATCGTTGCCCAGGATCTGGCCAAGCGAACCTTTGCCTTGGTGCGCCAAAACATCGGGATCGTCGGCGTACCCAATCTGTCGGCGCTGGCCATCGGCACGTTCGTGCCGGTGAGCCCAATCGCTGCCGTCCTGCTCAACAACGGCTCTTGTTTGGTGGCCGCAGGCAATGCGCTGCGGACCCTCAATTTCAGGGCCAAGGAGCTTCCCCTGGTCGAATCAAGCGAAGCAACAGCCGCCACCGCATCGACGGTGACTGAAGCGGCGAGCGGGGCCGCCCCCAATCCAAGCCGCGCTGTGGGTGTCGAGCATCCGCAGACCGAAGCGCTCTCGGCCAACGCCCTGGGGCAACGGCTGGGCATCAGCCACCAGAGCATCACGGCCCGCCGCCGTCGCGGTGATTTTTCAAGTTGGAGTCAAAACCTTGATCCCTCGGGCCAGGGCTGGTTCTATTGCAATGACAGTCGTCTCTACAGACCCGTCGTCGCCTAGTCCTTGGCATGACCACCGCTGCCTGCTTGAAACTGGTGCACCAAGCGGCCCACCGGCGCCGCTACAGGATCCTGTCCAGGACCCCGATTGCCTGGCAGCACTTGGAGCGGCACTTGGCCGAACAATTGCCAGGTCTCCATCTGGGATGGCGAATCAACCGCAGCGCCAGCTCCATCACCTTGCAACATCGGCCCAACAACGATGGCCTGATCGATGGCCCTCACACTGCCGAGTCCGAACTGAAGCAGGGGCTGCAGGTGCTGACGAGTGGATTGCAAGCTGCTGGCGCGACGCCGCCTGCAGCCGAAGTCATCCAAATCCAGACTCGCCGGCAACGGCCCAACAACCTCAAACTGGCTGACACCCTGCTCAATCTGCTGTCGGGCAGTGTGAGCGTTGTGCTTGTGCTGGTCGCCTGCGCGCTGTTCGTGTTCGGGGTGATCGGGTTGATGCTGCCTTTGGCACCGGGAGCTCCCTTCCTGCTCTTGGGGTATCTGGTGATGGAGCTGGCCTATGCCTTGCGACGTCCCTTTGTGGCGACATCTGTCGCTTAAGCGAGGTCAGCCAAGATGGCCAGTCACCTGATTGCACTCGACAGACCGCCCGAAAGCCCGGCGGCTGGTTGGAGCGTCGCCAGCGATCTGCCAGGTCGGGTGCGCATCCGCTGCGAGGGTCTGGCCCAGTCGCTCTGGTTACGCCAACACTGCCGCTTGGTGCTGACCAGCTGCCATTGGTTGATTCATTTCCGGATCAATGGCATTGCCGGCAGCGTTTGCCTCGAATACCCGTTGCATCGGCGCCGTGAACTGATCGCAGTTCTGGAAGAAGCGTTGACCCTCGCCAACCAACAATGGCAACTGGCAGGCGCAGACCCCGTGTTTCTGGCGCGTCGGTCTGTGCAACGAACAACGCTGCATGGTGCCGCCTGTTTTGCCCTGTTGATGCTTGAGGTGCCCCTGGCACTGGGTCCCTGGGGCATGGGCCTGCTGGCCACTGCCTTGTTGTGGCCCCAACTGAAGGAGCTGGTGCATTGCCTTCGGCACCGCGAGATTTCAGCTGAAACCCTGGAACTGATGTTTTCCAGTGTGCTCATCAGCCAGGGATTGGCCGGTGAAGCGGTGATCGACCTTGGCTTCAATGATGTGACCGAGGTTGCGCAAAGTGCGGTTGCGGCGGAAGAAGCAGACCTCGATGCCAATCATCTGCTACAGCGTCTAGGGGCTGACATCATTCTGTCAGTACAGACGGCAGATGGACAATTCAAACGACAACACCTCAGGTCCATCGAGCCCAAAGCAATCGTGCTGATCAAGACACGAGAACACTGCTTCCTAACCGGTACGATCTGCGAAGGCGAAGCCATCGTTGTTAACCGTCTGTTTAATGGCGATTGGCGTCCTACACGTCTCACAGTCGGTGACACGCTTGCTGCCGGAGGTCTGGTCATCTCTGGAGAGGCCAAGATCAAAGTCAGCATGGGCTTTGAAGCCGAATCGAGCTATGCCTTGCTGCGAGAACACTTTGACAACCAAGCTCAGGATCAAACCGTTCTTGAAACTTGGCGGGATCGTTACAAATCAGTGATGCCGCCGTTGCTGATGGCAGCCGGTGGCTCATTCCTGTTGGCGGGCTCACCAGAGCGAGCCATTTCGGCGCTGCAATTCAGCCCCGTCAAAGACTGGGACAACAGCTCCGTTGCCTCACGTTTAACAGCTGTCGCCAACTTCAGACTGCACAACATCCAAGTTCGCAACCCAGACGCCCTCGACAGCCTCAGCAAAATCAAGCATCTGGTCATCAGCCGCAGCTGTCTCAATCGCTTGTCCGGAATCCGCGTCAAGGAGTCGATCGAGACAAAGACTGACCTTCCCCACGGCACGTTGATCCAACTGCTGGCAGGGATCCAGCGCTGGGTCTGTGGAACGGATGGCACACCGATTTGGTCAGACCAGTTGGAGCACGTCTCCAATCCGATCGCTGTGGAATCAGTGGTTATTCAGGAATTAAAAGCTGGCTGGCAAGTCACGACAAAGGACGGCCGTCAATGGCTGGTTTGTCAACCATCCCAAGATCAACAGCCAGGGATACGCCATCATCTCGATCCACTGGCCGTCAGTCTCAATGGGACCCCCGTCGGCATGGTGGATTTGATCTGCGAACCGGATGAGCATTGGATTCATGCCTGTGAACAACTGCGTGAGATCGGCATCGAACTGCACCTCGTCTCCAGCGATGAGCGTGAACGCATCATTGAACTATCCGAGAAGCTAGGGATCCATGCCTCCAACAGGCATGGTTCATGCACCGCATCCGAGCGACTTGATTTGGTACGCCAATTGCAAGAAAAAGGTGAGCGCGTTGCATTTATTGGTTATGTGATCTCCGATTTACCGGCGCTGTCACAAGCCGATGTATCGATCGGCATGAACAGTGACGACGACAGTCGTTACACAGCAAACATCTGTGATCTTACCCTGCCGGCCAATGCACTGTGGCTGCCGAAACTCATTCGGATCTGTCGACGGTTAAATAACAAACGTTATCAAAATTTTGCTCTTCTTGGTGGCAGCCAATTGCTTACTTCTGTAGCCACAGCAGCTGGATTGATCATGCCACTTCAAACCATTCTGCTGGCTGACATTCCGCTGCTGATCGCTGAAATCAACAATCTCCTCGCCCTCAGCGATCACCCACGCATGGCAACGCAACAACCAACAGTGTTGCAACCAATCGATTGAGGTGCCAGCCATCGAAGTGGGATTGCAATAAGAACAAGGCCGTTGCAGGCGCTCGATAAAGAAGGAAGGTCAAACGACTTCAGCCTCATTGAGCTTCAAAAAGCGATTGTGAAAAATTGGCAAAACAAGGCTTTTTGAAATCATCGTCAAGACGACCGTCAAACAAACGACGTCAATAATATAAGACTCCGATACGGGATTGATCACGCGCTCAAAGGGTATGCCTGCCTGTTCAATCAGATCGGGAATCGTGATTGCAAATCCCATCGAAATCGCACCCTTGGGAGACCAAAGTGACAAGAACTTGATCTCATTAGCCTGCAGGAATTTAGGCTCGCAGCGGAAGAACAATGCAACCATCAACGGCCTGAAAATCCATACAACAATCAACAGACATATCGAACCTATTAGAGCAAAACGCAAGTTAACACTGAGATCAACAGCCAAACCAGCCATGAAAAAGATCAAAGCCTCGGTTGCGATATTGATCGACTCAAGCTGCAGCGAAAGCATCTCTTTTTCATCTTCCGTATCAGAAGTAGACAATAGAATGCTGACAACCATTCCCATGACAAGACTGCAAATCAAACCGCCGTCACCCAACCAGGTGTTGAAGCCATAGCCAATCATCACAAACCCGACCGCTAGATCGATGGACTGCGAGCGTTCGACTGCAAAACGCTTGATGCATGCAGCAAGCAAATAGCCGAGAACAGCACCAATGACAATGCCGCCCGAAACACCATTGATGAAGATTTCGGCGGCACGCGATGCCATCGTGGTGGTGGCACTGTCGGAGAACAACTGAAACAATGCCTCGCCGATCACCAGCGTCATGGCCGCACTGATCGAGGCCTCAAACTCAAGGACACCGCGAATACGGTCACTGAAGCGATTCACCCGCTTGACAACAAACGAATAAGCACCCCAGTCCTGTGGGGCAATGCTGTAGGTCAGCGCAACCGCGATCAGCAGCGGTTGCTGGCTACCAGCGAACCCCGGGATCGTCGCACTGAGCAACGTGTAGACCACCAAGCCGCCCACACCAATGAACAAAAGAACCCCCAACGATGACAGGAGCAGGCTTGGCAATAAAAATTCCCTACGCCTGAAATAACGGCGGCAGATCTTGACACCGCTGTAAAAAAGCAACAAGCAAAGGGCAACAATGTGCAGATGCTCAAAGCTTTTATGGCTAAAGCCAGTCTGAGCTGTGGGCTGCAACAGAACTCCGACGACAAACAGGGCAAGAGCGCCCGGCACGCCGATCTTCAAGGCATAGCGATCAACAATAATGCTGAAGATCAAAATGAAGCCAATCACAGCCAGCTGGGCTGGCAAGGACGGCAAACTCAACAGCTCGCCACCGCCAGACTGGGACACTGCCGAGGACGCCGGTTCCACGTCGGCTAGATAATGCAACGGCAGGACGCTGTGCGTCAGCATTGCAGGCAAAGCCATGAATGATGCAGCCATCGTGAAGAGGCAACAATGCTTGTATAGCTCAATTCTAGAGCCATTCGTCTCAGCTGCCAGCGAGCTCGAAGAACTGCCAACAGGATTGATGCGGGCTTCGCACGCAATCACTCAGAAAAAGACGAAACACATAGGCAGGACCAGCGCAATGGCGCTGGCACAAGCAGTGCCAACCACGGCAACTGCGACCGAATCACGCCTGGGGTATCGGTGTGACCCGCCAACTGGTGCGCTGACCGCGGCGGCTAATGCGCCAAAAACGCAACCCCTGACGGTCAAAGTAGGCATGGTCATCCTCTTGCTCGACCATTGGCAACCGCTTGAGCTGCAACAGATCCGCCAGATCCCTGCTGTCGAGTTCTATGCCGGTGCGCATCAGCCGCTCCAGGACCTCGAGCCGTTCGCGGAACAACCGCAGTTCGGCATAGAGCTCGGCTTTGTACCAGCCGGATTCGACCGGAACGGGCAGATTGCTCGTCTCCAGGTCATCAGCAACCAGTTCGGCGGAGACAGCTTCGGCCGAGTCGTAACCGACACGGCTCATGATTGCGGCAGCATCTTCGCTGCTGAGATAGGTGCGCATGCCGCGACGGATGGGCTCAAGACCCAACCGTCTCACCAACAACAACAAATCCACGCGGCTGATGCCAAGTTCGGCCTCGAGCCGAGACAGGGGAATCAACTCTTCAGAGGCCATGGCGATGACTGCCCCCGATCAGAGGCCTGGACTGCTCTGCATGATGCCGCCATCAGCAAAGATGGTGGTGGCGGTGATGTAGCTGGCTGCATCACTGGCCAGGAATCCCACCACACTGGCAATCTCCTCGGGTTGGGCCATGCGTCCGAGGGGAATGGCCGCATTCAGCTTGGCCAGCAGCTCGGGATTGTTCATGGTCGAATCATTGATCGGTGTGGCCACGGCCCCCGGGCCGACGTTGACCACCGTGATGCCATGGGGTGCCAGCTCAAGGGCCGCCGTGCGGGTCATCATGCGCACCCCTCCCTTGGCGCAGCAGTAGGGGGTGTTGTTGGGCATCGGCCAATCTTCATGAACCGAGGAAATATTGATGATGCGCCCACCACCCCCCTGGGCAATCATCTGCTGGGCGGCGAACTGAGTGGCGAAGAAGACACCGCGCAGGTTGACGTCGAGGACCTTGTCGAAATCATCTGGCGTGGTGTCAAGAATCGACGTTCGAGTCTCAATACCCGCATTGTTGACCATCACATCCAGACGGCCATAGCGTTCAACCGCAGCCTGCACCAGCCGCTGCAGGTCATCGAGCTTGGACACGTCGGCCTGAACACCAAGACTGCAGCCCCCGAAGCTGCCGATTTCCCTCTCAATCTCTTCGGTCGCCTCAGGATGGGAGCGATAGTCGATCACAACCTTGGCGCCGAGCTCGGCCAGGCACTCGACGATGGCCTTACCAATACCGCTGTTACCACCAGTGACAATGGCGACCTTTCCCCGCAGAAAACTGGCAAGGGTCTCGTTGGCGTAGGGATTGGACGTGATCATGGAGGTGGGCCCTCAGGCAGCAGTCGTGCTGGAACCCTAAGCACAGGCGCCGCCGTCCGCTGCAATTTGAAACACGCTGTCCGATCGTGTTCTGTGACACACAGATGACAACGGATCACAGATCCCTACGGTGCGGTCACACGACACGCCCGAGAACTCCATGTCAACCACTCCAATCCGCAGGGCCATTCACAGCGAGCGGTTCCCGAAGCCTGTGGCGTCGTACAGCCAGGGGTTCCAACGGGGCAAGATGCTGTTCATCACAGGTCAGCTGCCTGTCGATCCCAGCACAAACCTCAAGGTGGGCGATGGCGATATCACCCTCGAATCACGCCAGGTGATGCGCAACATGCAGGCCGTGCTCGAGGAGGCCGGATTCAGCTTTGCCGATGTGGTGAGCGCCACCGTGTATCTGACTGACATCGACACACTGGACACGTTTGATGCGGTCTGGCAGGAGTATTTTCCGGATGCCAATGCCTACCCCTCTCGCGCAGTCGTGGAGGTGTCGGCGCTGGTGCTGGGCATTCAGCTGGAGATCTCTGCCATCGCGATCAAGGACTGAACCATCTGAAGCTCCCGCCACCGATCCGACCATGACCGATCCCTACAGCCTGGCTCCACAACCTGAGAGCTATTGGCACCTCTGGTGCGATCAGGACGGTGTCAGCCGTCAGCAGCAGTGCACCATTGCCAATTTTGAACTGGGTGTGCTGGGCCCAGGCGATTCGCCGCAGTTTTCCAGAGCGCTGTTTGAGAACGGCAACGCCTTTGTCACCTACCTGCCGGTGGGCTGGACCGCTCACTGGCATGAGAACCATGTGCCCAAGTGGATCTACGTGCTCAAGGGAGCCTGGTCAGTCGAAAGCATGGATGGCACCAAAGTCGTCATCAACGCCGGTGAATACTCGTATGGGGGCGATCAGGGCTGCATTGCCACCCCCGATGGCCGCCAGGGGCATCTTTCGGCCCAGGTGGGTGATGAACCGTGCGTGCAGCTGATCATCCAACGCAACGACGACGCCTGGCGGAACGTGCCGCCGGGATTCTTCCGATGAACAACCCTTCAGCCTGCACCGAGAGCCACGATCCGCGTTTCGACGCGTTGGTGCTGTTCAACGCCGAGCTTGAGCTGCTGGCCGAAGGCTTCCGCTGGCTGGAAGGTCCGGTGTGGTTTGGGGACCACAACTGTCTGTTGTTCAATGACATCCCCAACAACCGAACGCTGCGCTGGAGCGAGCAACACGGGGTCAGCGTGTTTCGCCAACCTTCCGACTACGCCAACGGGCAAACCCGCGACCGTGAGGGGCGACTGATCACCTGCCACCACCGCGCCCGCAGCCTGACCCGCATCGAGCACGACGGCAGCGTCACCACGCTGATCCAGCAGGCCAACGGCGAGAGACTGAATGCGCCCAATGACGTCGTGGTCAAGAGCGACGGGTCGATCTGGTTCAGCGATCCGCTCTATGGCCTGATGAACGACTACGAGGGTGGGCGTCAGACCTCGGAGCAACCGGTGGGGTTGTATCGCCTTGAGCCAGACACGGGCAGGGTCACGTTGTTGGCTGGCGACTTTGACGGACCCAATGGGCTGGCATTCTCACCCGATGAGAGCCTGCTGTACGTGGCCGAATCGGGTGCCCCCGGTGTCAGCGAACCACGCCGGATGCTGCGTCGCTTTGACGTCGCAGCCGACGGGCAGAGCCTCAGTGGCGGAGAAAGCTTCCACTGCATCCACCCGGGCTGGGCCGATGGATTCGCCGTCGATGAAGCCGGCAACCTCTGGTGCGGTGCTGCCGATGGGGTGCATTGCGTCGCGCCCGATGGCACCTTGATCGGCAAGGTTCTCGTGCCCAAACAGGTCTCCAATGTCTGTTTTGGCGATCGATACAACAGCCGCCTGTTCCTGTGTGCCTCGACGGCGCTCTACAGCCTGTTCACCAACACCCGCGGCGCCCGCTGGCCCTGAACGCAGCGGCGCTCCCATCCTCACTCCACCCACTGTCTTTCGATGGCCAACCCTTCCCTGGAAGCGTTCCTCCAACAGGTCAAAGCCGATCCAGCCCTGCTGCAGCAACTGCAGCACTGCCCCAATCTCGATGCCATCGCCCAACTGGGAGCCAGTCTGGGGTTTCAGTTCAGCGGGGTTGACCTGGTGCGACACCAGGCAGAAGCCACCCTGCGGCTCTCGGAATCGGACCTGGCCGCCGCGGCTGCTGGGGTGAGCCTCGAGGGCCATCTCTGGTTGATGACCATCGTCTGGTCCTGAACCCGATGCAACGCACTCAACAACTCGAGCGAGCCGACGTCCGCCGCATCATCGATGCAGCGCATGCCGAGGCCGATCGCGACACCGATGGTCAGGGACCAGCCCGGGTCAGCATTGCCCTGGTCGACAGCGGCGGTCATCTGCTGATGCTCGAGCGTCGCGATGGTGCCAGTCCGGCCAGCAGCGAAACCGCAATCGCCAAGGCCCGCATGGCGGCTCTCAATGGCAAGCCAACGGCCGATCAAGAGCACAGCATCAACACCACACGCCCGGCCTTGCTGCAGCTGGCCGGACTCTTCGGCCAGCCAGCCGTCGCCATGGGTGGCGGTCTGCCGTTGCTGCTTGACGGCCATTGTCTCGGGGCGATCGGCGTGTCGGGCATGACGCCTGACATCGACCTGCGCATCGCCGAGGCGGGTGCTGCGGCCTTTGAGACCCTGGCAGTCTCACAGCCATGACGGCCGCCGTGCCCCGATTGCTGCAGGTGGGCTTCGGCAGCCACAACGCCGAAGCGCTCGTGGTGTTCTACCGCGACCATCTCGGCTTTGCAGCTCAACAGCCGTTCACGCTGCAGGGTGGTGCCTACTGTCAACTGATCGGACTGCCCGAGGCAACGCTGCTTTTGCAACGGTTGCATCTGGGTGACGAGTGCCTCGAGATCACCCAGGTGATCGATGCCGGTCCTGGGCAGCGGCCCTGGCGAGCGATCCCGGCAGCCTCGCGCAGTTGTGACCTGTGGTTTCAACACGTGTGTCTCGTGGCCCGTGATCTCGATCAGGCCCTGGCCAGGCTGGAACCAGCCCTGCGCTCGGGCCAGGCGACGGCGATCTCGTCGGCACCCCAGACCCTGCCAGCATCGAACCGCGCCGCCGCTGGCATTCGCGCCTACAAATTCAGGGATCCCGAGGGCCATAACCTGGAGTTGTTGCAGTTTCCCCCCGACAAAGGGGATGCCCGCTGGCATCGCCACAGCACGACAGGAAGCTACGAGCCGGGGGGGTCCCAGACACCGCTGCTGGGCATCGATCACAGCGCCATCAGCGTCTCGGTGAGCGAAGTGAGCTGCCGCTTTTACGACACCGTGCTGGGTCTGCGGCTGGGGGGTGATGGCATCAACAACGGCCCGACCCAGGATGGGCTCGATGGCCTCAGCAACACCGAGGTGCGCATCACCAGCCACCGCTGCCCAGCGGGGGCCGGGATCGAATGCCTCAATTATCTGCCGCCCAATCAAGGCCATCCCATGCCGCAGGATCTGGCGCCCCAGGATCTGGCGTACTGGCAGATCCGTCTGCAAGTCGACGATCTGGCAACGATCGTCGATCAAATTGAGACGTTTGGAGGACAACTGCTTAGCCCGGGCATTGTGCCACTGGGCGAGCAAGCCACGCTGATCGGTGGGCGGCGCGCCCTGCAGGTGGCCGATCCCGATGGCCATCGCCTTCAGCTGATCGAGCGGTGACGGCGGTGCTTGCCCTGTTGCTACCGCCTCGGGCCTGGCGGGCGCTGCTGCTGTTCACGGCCCTGGTGCTGGTGCCAGGGGCGCTGAGCCCATTGAGCAGCCAGGGGCATCCACTGCTGGCCTTTGTGTGTTGTGGACTCGGTCTGCTGCCTCTGGCCGTGAGCCTGAGCCAGTTGGTTGAACACTTAGTGCACCATCTCGGCCCCCGCATCGGCGGGCTTGCCAGCGTGGTGTTGGGCAATCTGGTCGAATTGCTGGTGGCATTCAACGCCCTGCGCAGCGGCCTCTATCCCCTGGTCGTCACGAGCATCGCCGGTTCTGTCGTGATCAATTGCCTCCCGGTGCTCGGCATTGGGATCGTGGTCGCCGCGCGGGGCCAACGGGCCGTGGCCGTCGCATCGCACACGCGCGAGCTGCAGAACATGCAACTGTTGATGAGTGCCCTGTTGCTCGCTCTGCCGTCGGTGTTCTACCAGGAACCCCTGAGCAACGCCCTGCAGGGAGACAACAATCCGGACCCCTTCAGCCTGTATTCGACCATGGTGGCCGTGCTGGCCTTGGCTTACTACCTGTTGGCCTTCCCACTGCTGCATCGCGCCCAAACGGCGCCCGAAGCGCCCGCCGCAACCCAGTTCGACGGCGATGCGCCACCACCACCGCTGCGGGCCGTGGTTCCGGCGTTGGCGGTGATCACCATCCTGGTGGCGGTGGTTTCCGAGACCCTGGTACAAACCCTGGAGCAATTGGTTGTGGGCGCCCACCTGAGCGAATTGTTCGTGGGCCTGTTTTTGCTACCGCTGTTCGGCTGTCTGCCTGAGATGTTGGTCACATTTCGGGCAGCCCTGCGCCGGCAGATGCCCCTGGTGATGACCAATACCATTGATTCGAGTCTGCAACTGCTGCTGTTTGTTCTGCCATTGCTGGTTCTGGCGGGGCTACCCTTCGGTCGTTACCTCCATCTGGGCCTGCCACCGGTTGCATTGGCAGCTCTGGGGATCGCGGTGTTGATGATCGAACGCATTACCGACAACCGTGAACTCAATGTCTACGAAGGCATTCAACTGATCGTGCTGTTTCTGGCCATGGCCCTCGGTGCGCTGTTGTTGGTCAGGATCTAATGGGCGGGGTGGCCGGCGATCAGCACCACCAGCGAGCGCGGTGCAACGGCGTAACGGGGCTGATCGATCGCAGCGGCACTGTCCCAGTCGATGATGTCATCGGGGGAGGGCTGGGCTGTATCAATCCAACGGTGCCACTGCTCTGAGCCGAAGTCGGCAGGGGGCAGAGTGAACAGCAAGGGTTCCCACCAGGCATTGACCATCAGGCAAAGCCGGAAGCGATGGCTGATGCTCGTGAGGGTCAACGCCAGAGAGTGGGAGGCATCACCCCAATCGGGCTGATCGGGATTGACGCCATGCCAATTGACTTCATTGCGCCGCAACAGATCAGCCAGGCTCAGGCCTTCGCCATCGACAACAAAATCACGGCGCTTGCGATAGGCGATTAAGGCCCTGACAAAGCGGTGCAGATCGTGATGCTGGTCCAGCAGCGTCCAATCGAGCCAGCTGATGTCATTGTCCTGGCAGTAGGCGTTGTTGTTTCCTCGTTGACTACGGCATATCTCATCACCCATCGCTAACATCGGCGTGCCTGCTGAGAGCAGCAGTAACGCCAAGAAATTGCGAATCTGGCGCTGCCTCAAGCTATTGATGGTAGCATCATCGACAGGCCCCTCGACGCCGCAGTTCCAACTGGCATTGTCATCGGATCCGTCGCGGTTGTTCTCGCCATTGGCTTCATTGTGCTTGCCGTTGTAACTCACAAGGTCCGCCAATGTGAATCCGTCATGGCAGCAGATGAAGTTGATGCTGGCTTCAGCCTCGCGGTGTTTCGAGCGATAGATATCGGGACTGCCGATCAGGCGCTGGGCCACCTTGGCCACCTGACCCGGATCGCCTTTGACAAAACGACGCAGATCGTCGCGAAAACGCCCATTCCACTCCTGCCAGCGGTCGCCGCTGAAGCTGCCGACCTGATAGAGGCCAGCCGCGTCCCAAGCCTCGGCAATCAGCTTGGTGCCGGCCAAGACCGGATCTGTGTCCAGATCCCACAGGATTGGCGGTCTTGGCACCGGTTGCCCGGTTTCGTCACGGGCCAGGACTGAGGCCAGATCAAAACGGAAGCCATCGATATGAAAATGCTCAACCCAATGGCGCAGGCTGTGGCGAATCAACCGCCGCACGATTGGATTGTTGGCGTTGAAGGTGTTATGGCAACCGGTGTCATCGATATAGCGGGAAGGATCGGCCGGATCCAACAGGTAGTAATCGGCATTGGCCAGCCCGCGGTAGCTGAAGATGGGGCCATCACCACCGTCTTCAGCGGTGTGGTTGAACACCACATCGAGAATCACCTCGAGGCCGGCCCGATGGAAGGCCTTGACCATGTCGCGAAACTCGTCGAGCAGAGCCAGCCCTCCGCCTGAGCTGCTACCGTAACCGTGGTGAGGCACAAAAAAGGAGATGGGTTGATAACCCCAGTAATTGGGATGTCCTCCTGGAGCCTCCTGGGGATCGAACTGAAACACCGGCAACAGTTCAACGGCGGTGACACCCAGATTCAGCAGGTAGGGAATCTTGTCAATGAGGCCCCGATAGGTGCCGGCCGTCGCTTGCGGCACCCCTGAACTGGCGTGGG
>VGQR01000016.1 GCA_016882345.1 Cyanobacteria bacterium K_DeepCast_35m_m2_023 | reverse complement strand
CGGGCGGCTGTTGGGCACATTTGGGCCCATTCGCAGACATTTTACCGCCAGTAATGGCTCAGATCCACTGCAGCGCAACTGATCTGCCCTTATTCAGGAGGCCCCACTTAACGCCGAAATCGGAAGCTTTCTGGGGCAAGTGGAACGCCTTGCCCGTCTCAGCACGGCCCGGGTCTCAAGGGATTCACCGGCATCAGCCCTGCTGATCAATGGCCGGATTCCCCATGCAGTAGGGCTTTTCCCCAGCTTTGGATCGCTTTTTCCACAAGATGGCACCGTTCGGCCTGCTCACAGCCACGGCCGCTGTGGAATCGCCACAACGGTTCAACCGCGCTTGACAATGCCCCCGGGCCCAACCAATGGGGCATCACGGGGGCGGGCACGACCGGCACAAGCCTGCGCCAGCAGCCTGTCTCAAGCCAACTCGCTTTGGTTCTGCGTAAGACGAATGGCTTTGACGCCCTGCGCAACCGCGTGGCCTACTGGCGAAGTCCGTTTGCGCTGCGTGCGTCGTCATGGGTCCAGAGCGTCTTCACCTGCAACGCTGCATCGACCAACCCGTGACGCGCACCAGCGACGAGACCATCAGCCTGGAAGCCGAAGTCCCCGAGGTGCTGCTCGACGGCATGCGCGATTTTCTGGCGCGCCATCCCCAGATGGACCAGATACAGCTGATCAGCTCGGCCCTGGCCAGCTTTCTGTTCCAGAACGGCGCCCAGGACAGGCTCGTGGCCCAGCACTATCTCGATGGCCTGTTCAACCGGGTTTAACCCGTTGGACATAAAAAAGGCGGAAGTGCCACCCCCCGCCCCTTGTTCTCCCTTGCCCGACCCTTAGAAGGTCGCAGGCGAATTGTGCGGGTCCTGCAGGTTGCGAACTGTTGCCGACGACACAAGCACGGCTTCGCATGCTCAGCTGCTGACACAGTCAGCCGCCGCGGCCTCACAGGCGCGCCAGGTGATTGCCATCTCGGTGAGCGTGGGGCTCTGCCAGCCGGCCCGCGGCCAGCAGGCCCCATCGGTCACGAGCAGATTGGGCGCCCCCCAGCAGCGGTTCCAGGGGTCGACCACGCCGTCCGCGGCGGTCGCCGCCATGCGCGCCCCACCCAGTTCGTGGATGTAATACCCCGGCGGCGGCGCGTCCGGACTCAAGGCCAGGCTGCCCTGGACCAGCGGCTCCACCAGAGGCATCACGAACAGGTCGGACAGCGGGCGGATCGCGCCCCCCGCGGCCGCCACCACCGCGGCCATGTGGGCCTGCATGTGGGCCACCATGGCTTGCTCGTTGGTCCCCCAGCGGCAGCTGATGTGGGCCGCCGGCAGGCCCCAGGCATCCCGTTGGGCCGGGTTGAGACTCACCTGGTTGGCGGGGTCGGGCAACACCTCGCCATGGCCGATCAGGAAGCCCACAGCTGCCTCGGGCTGACGCTGCAGCAGGCGCGGCGGATCAAACCGCTGCAGCGCGCACCACAGGCCATAGCCGCCAGCAAAGGGCTCGCGGCTGGCGGCGTCGAGATTGACCGTGTTGGGGATGAAGCAGCTGCCCGCCCCCGACAGCTCGGCCGGTGCCGACGGGCGCTCGACCCCTGGCAAGGCAAAAAAGCGACTGGTCGAGATGTGATCCATCAGATAGCGGCCCAGGGTCCCGGAGGGGTCCACCAAGCCGCCGCTGCGGTAGCGCTCGCTCGAATGCAGCAACAACCGCACGCTCTCGATCGTCGAGGCGCACAGCACCACCAGACGGGCCCGGCTGGTGTGCGCGTGGCCGCTCGCGGCATCGATCCACTCCACACCGCTGGCCCGTCCGTTCTCGAGCTGCACATGGCTGGCCACCGCGCCCGCGCGCACCCGGGCGCGGCCTGTGGCCAGGGCGCGCGCCAGGGTGCTGCCCGGGCTGCTGTGGATTGGCCAGCCCGGGCCCTGTGGCAAAGCAAAGCCGCGCGAATGGATCAGCGGCAGATCCAGTTGGCCGGCGATGGCCTGCTGCAGCCGCCGCTCGCCAGGGGTGAACGGAAGCGGATCCTGGTAACTGCCATCGGGCAGCTGGGGCAGCCCATCGGCCTGGCCATGGACCGCCAGCAGCCGCTCGAGACGGCTGTAGTAAGGAGCCAGATCGGCATGGGTCAACGGCCAGTTGAGACCGCTGCCGTCGTGCTGACCAGCCTGCAGCTCGTAGTCCGACAGCCGCAGGGTGATGCCACCCCAGGTGAGGCTCTTGCCGCCCACCTGGCGGCCGCGACTCCACAAAAAGGGGGCATCGGCGGGGGTGCTGTAGGGGTTGCGACCCTCGTCGACGAACAGGTCCGGGTTGTGCTTCCAGAAACCCGGATGGTGGCGCTGCAGGCGCTGTTTGCCGCTGCTGATGTTGGCCAGCCGTCGCGCGCTGTTGAGCGGCTCGCTGCCGAAGGCTCGCCGCGGATCAAGCTGTGGCCCGGCCTCGAGCACCAGCACCTCGAGGCCCGCCTCGGCCAACACCATCGCCGCCACCCCGCCGGTGGCACCCGAACCGACGACGATCGCGTCGGCATCGAAGCCGGATGTGGGCATGGATGCGCCTCAGGACAACGAACGACGTGCCTCAAACCGCCTGGTGGCCTGACCTGGCCTGGCAACAAAAAACCCCGGCAGCAGCGCTACCGGGGTTTTGAGCATGTGGTGGCGGGGGGCGGATTTGAACCACCGACCTTCGGGTTATGAGCCCGACGAGCTACCAGACTGCTCTACCCCGCGACACCCAAAAACCTTACAGCAACGGGCGCACCGGCGCCAACGGCGGCACTATGGGGGGACCCGATCGGCGCCGTCGGCGCCGCAGCCATGCACCGCTATCTCCGCTACGTGCGGTTCCCGCTGATCTGCTGCCTGATCGGCCTGACGGCCATCGTCGTCAGCCATGGGGGCCTGGGCCCGACCGGGCTCAAGGCGCTGTGGGTGACGCTGGTGCTGCTGGCCCTGGAAATCAGCCTCTCGTTTGACAACGCCGTGGTCAACGCCCGGGTGCTCGAGCGCCTGACCCCCGGCCAGCAGCAGTTTTTCCTGACCTGGGGGCTGGTGATCCCCGTGTTCGGGGTGCGCTTTCTGGGGCCGCTGGTGCTTGTTAGCCTGGCGGGGAACATCGGCATCGGCAAGGCGCTCGATGCGGCGCTGCACCACCCCGAGCACTACCACCAGCTGCTCGAGCAGGCCGAGCCGCGAATCCTGGCCTTCGGCGGCATGTTCCTGCTGATGGTGTTTCTGCGCTAATTCTTCGACGAGGCCAAGACCCTGCACTGGGTCCAGGCGCTCGAGCGGCGCCTGAGCCAGGCCGGCCGGGCAGGGTCCCTGGAGGTGGCCCTGGCGCTGGTGATTTTGATGCTGGTCGATGCGGCCCTGCCGGTGAGCCTGCGCAGCGACGTGATCTTTGCCGGCCTGATCGGGCTGGTGCTGCAGATCCTCTGCACCGCCCTGGCCGAGCTGTTCGGCTCCGATGAGGCCTCGGTGGGGCGGCTCACCGCTGGATCCGGCATCGCCGGCATTCTCTATCTCGAACTGCTCGATGCCTCGTTCAGCCTCGACGGCACCATCGGGGCCTTCGCCATCACCAACGACCTGGGGCTGATCCTCACCGGCCTGGGGCTGGGGGCCCTGTTCATCCGCTCGCTGACGGTGATGCTGACCCGCGAGCGGGCGCTCGAGCAGCTGGTGTACCTCGAGCACGGCGCCCATTACGCGATCGGTTCGCTGGGCTTGTTGATGCTGTTCGATCTCGGCTTCAATCCGTACCGCCAGGACGTGGCCGAATGGCTCAGCGGTCTGCTCGGAGCCCTGCTGCTGGTGATCGCCATGGCCGACTCGTTGCGGCAGCGCCGCCGCCGGCAGGCCTCAGGCGGTGCTGCGCAGCTGACCGAGCACCTCGAGCCGTAGGTGGGGTGCGGGATGCAGAAAGCGCTGCCGCAGCTCATCGAGGGTCACCGGGGTGAGCCAGTCGAGCTGTTCCAGTAGCTGCAGGGCGACCGCGTGCTTGGCCCGGGCCGACCCGTCCTCCACCTTGATCGCCACCCCCAGCCCCTCGCCGACACGGCTGAGGCATTGGATGCCTTCGGCTCCACCCTTGCTCAGCACCTGGCCATGGGCCTGGCGCATCAGCTCGGTGTCGAAGCGCCCCTCACCGGCCACCAGCTCGGGGTGGGCCAGCATCGCCCGCAGCAAGCGCTCAAGGTCGGGTTGCTCACCGGCGCCCAGGTGGGCGTACAACAGCGCCATCTGGGCCAGCTGCAGCTGCAGGATCGGGGCCCCGCAGTCATCGCGGGCCACGACCAGCTCGGCCGCCGGCAGAGCCAACAGTTCGGCGACGCGCTTGAGCACCTCCTGCTGCAGCGGATGCTCCGGGTTCAGATAGCTCTCGGTGCTCCAGCCCAGGCGCCGGCAGACCGCCAGAAAGGCCGCATGCTTGCCCGAACAGTTGTGCTCGAGAGCACTGCTGCCCCCCTCGGGCACGGGGCACTGCAGCTGTTCAGGCTCGAGCTGGGCACCCCATAACACCCTGAATGCTTCGCGGGCATGGGCCGCCGTGCCGGCGTGCGAGGCGCAGGCGATCGCCAGGCCGCGTTCGCCGCAGCCGCAGGCATCGGCCGCGCCGCTGGCCACGAACACGGTGGCCTGAAACGGCTTGAGGGCCGAGCGCACAAAACTGAGCTGCTGCGGATCGCCGGCCCGCATCAACACCCGCCCGCGACCGTCGCAGACCACAGCGTGCACCCGATGGCGGGATTCGGCGATGCCGTTGCGCAACAGGCGCACCTCGAGCGGCTGAACCGCAGAGCGGCTGGTGCCGCCGAGACCTGAGGGCAGGCTCATAGGAGCAGGAAGCTGCCCAGAGCCTGACAGATGCCGCTCCCGAGCAAGAGGGTTGCGGCGAAGCCGAGGCCGGCCCGCTGCAGCCGCACCAGCACAGGGCGCACCTGGTGCTGCGACACCAGCAGGTCCTGCTGGCGCCAGGCCAGCGGTTTGTCCCAGACCTGGCCGTCGTACCAACCCGATTCCTCGTAACTGATGCGTTCTGCCACCAGGCGGCGATTGACATAGCTCCAACCGAGCCACTGGCGCAGCAGCAGCAGCAGGGGCAACAGCAACGCCCCCAGGGCGCCGACGGCAAACAGCAGCATCGGCACACGGCGCAGGCTGAAACTGCCCGACGCCACCAGGACGGTGACGGGCAGCAGCAGCAGCCAACTGATCAGCAGGGGCCTGAGCAGGCCGGACCAACCAGCCTGCGCCCAGGCAAAGAACCACGAGTTCTGCAACTGGCGAAACTCGTCGAGCGGCCGCTGTTCCAGTGGAACCGGACAGGTCACGGGCTAACGTCGCCCGTTGCACTCAACGGATTGACGGGGCTCACATAGCGCTCCTGCTCTCCGGGGCCCCAAAAGGCCTCCAGGTCGTAATAGCTGCGCTCGCTGGGGGTCAGCACATGCACGATCAGTTCGCCGTAATCGAGCAGCACCCAGCGGCCTTCGGTCTGGCCCTCGCGGCGCAGCGGCAGGCGACCCAGCTCGGTTTCGAGTCGGTCCTCGACCGAGCGGGCGATGGCCCGCACCTGCACATCGGTCAGGCCGCTGCAAATCACAAACCAATCCGCCAGGGTGCTGACCTCTTCCACATGGATCAGGCGGATATCGACCGCCTTGCGGTCGTCGCAGGCTTCAGCCGCCAACAGCGCCAGGGGCTTGCTGTCGGTGTCGCTGGGGCTGCCGCTCGGGGTCAGGACTTCAGCCATAGACATTCTCACTGCTCACCGACTGACGCGAGCCCTGTTGCTGGGCCATCTCGGCACGGGCGCGACCGGCACTCTTGCGCAGGGCTTCGAGCCGATCTTCATAGAACGCGCGCTTCTTCTTCTTGCGGGTCTGCTCCACCAGATCCTTGAGCGCTCCGCCCAGGCTTTTGTAGGCATTGGGCAGGCTGTAGCCGAAGCGGCAGGCCAGATCGATGGCCCGCTCATCGGCAGCGATGGCGTCCGCCAAGCGCTTCTCCGAATTGTTTTTGAGGTACAGCCGATAGCCGGCAAAGCCCGACAGGCCCAGGGCCATCACCAGCAACAGCCCGTCCTGGACCCACAATTCACCAATGGCTCCGCCCAGACCGATGGCCAAAGCGGCCATTTCCCAGCCATCGCGCGGAATCGCATCGTTCTGGATGCGGCCCACCTCATGCCAGAACAGCAGGTTGCGGTGGTCGATCTCCAGGGCATCCCACTGTTCAAGGTCGAGCTGGATCTCCACTTCGTCGCGACCGATCTCCTCGATCGTGATCAAGGGAGGGTCCACCGAGGCGGCCGCTTCGACAAACACCCAGCTCTGCATCTCAGGGGGCAGCAGCCCCTTCAGGCGCTGGAGTTCACTCATCGGGTCTGCAACAGGCAGGCATTGGGGTCACGTTAGCGATTCAAGCGGCCCAGGTCCTGGGTTCGTGCCCATGAGAGGCTAGGCAGGTTTGCCCGCAGTGCCCCATGCCCCGACGGACTGATCTCAGGCGCATCCTGCTGCTGGGCTCAGGACCGATCGTGATCGGCCAGGCCTGCGAATTCGACTATTCGGGCACCCAGGCCTGCAAAGCCCTGCGCGCCGAAGGCTACGAGGTGGTGCTGGTCAACAGCAATCCGGCCTCGATCATGACCGATCCGGACATGGCGGATCGGACCTACATCGAACCGCTGACCCCCGAGGTGGTGGCGCGGGTGATCGCGATCGAACGACCGGACGCCCTGCTGCCCACCATGGGCGGCCAGACCGCCCTCAACCTGGCGGTGGCCCTGGCCGAGAACGGCACCCTCGAGCAGTACGGCGTCACGCTGATCGGCGCCAATCTCGAGGCGATCAAAAAGGCCGAAGACCGCCTGCTGTTCAAGGAGGCGATGGAACGCATCGGCGTGATGGTGTGCCCCTCGGGCATCGCCAACACCCTCGAGGAGGCCGAGAGCGTCGGCGAGGCGATCGGCACCTACCCGCGCATCATTCGCCCCGCCTTCACCCTGGGGGGCAGTGGCGGCGGCATTGCCTACAACCCCGAGGAGTTTCGCGCCTTCTGCAAGAGCGGCCTCGAGGCCAGCCCGGTCAGCCAGATCCTGATCGAGCAGTCGCTACTGGGCTGGAAGGAGTTCGAGCTCGAGGTGATGCGCGACACCGCCGACAACGTGGTGATCGTCTGCAGCATCGAGAACCTGGACCCGATGGGGGTTCACACCGGCGACTCGATCACGGTGGCGCCGGCCCAGACCCTGACCGACCGCGAATACCAGCGCCTGCGCGACCAGGCGATCGCGATCATCCGCGAGATCGGCGTCGACACCGGCGGCAGCAACATCCAGTTCGCGATCAACCCCGCCAACGGTGACGTGGTGGTGATCGAGATGAACCCCCGGGTGTCGCGCAGCTCGGCGTTGGCCTCCAAGGCCACGGGCTTCCCGATCGCCAAGATCGCCGCCCGCCTGGCAGTGGGCTACACCCTCGATGAGATCGTCAACGACATCACCGGGGCCACGCCGGCCTGCTTCGAGCCCACGATCGACTACGTGGTCACGAAGATTCCGCGCTTTGCCTTCGAGAAGTTTCAGAACTCGCCGGCCATCCTCACCACCTCGATGAAGTCGGTGGGCGAGGCGATGGCGATCGGCCGCTGTTTCGAAGAATCGTTCCAGAAGGCCCTGCGCTCCCTGGAGACCGGCCACGCCGGCTGGGGTTGCGACCGTCCCGACCCAGAACTGGAGCCCGCGGCCCTCGACATTGCCCTGCGCACCCCCACGCCTGAGCGCATCGTTGCTGTGCGCAGCGCCATGGTGTGTGGGCGCAGTGACGCCGAGATCCACAGCCTCTCGGCCATCGATCCCTGGTTCCTGGCCAAGCTGCGCCGCATCCTCGAGGCCGAAACAGCCCTGTTGCGCGGCCGGCAGCTGGCCGACCTCGACGCCGAAGCGCTGCTGCAGCTCAAGCAACTGGGCTTCTCGGACCGCCAGATCGCCTGGGCCACCGGCAGCGATGAGCTGTCCGTGCGGCGCCATCGCCAGGGCCTGGGGGTCAATGCCGTGTTCAAGACGGTCGACACCTGCGCCGCCGAGTTCGCCTCGAGCACCCCGTACCACTACGCCACCTATGAGCGGCCACTCGAGCGCCTGCGTGCCGATGGCAGTCTCGAACTGATCCCGCCCGAAAACGAGGTCAGCGCCGAAAGCCGCCGCAAGGTGATGATCCTGGGCGGCGGTCCCAACCGCATCGGCCAGGGCATCGAGTTCGACTACTGCTGCGTGCATGCCTCGTTTGCCCTGCAGGCCGAGGGCCTGGCCACCGTGATGGTCAACAGCAACCCCGAGACCGTCTCCACCGACTACGACACCAGCGATCGCCTCTACTTCGAACCGCTGACCCTGGAAGACGTGCTCAACGTGATCGAGGTCGAGCGGCCCGAAGGCGTCATCGTGCAGTTCGGTGGCCAGACGCCGCTGAAGCTGGCGATCCCCCTGCTGCGCTGGCTGGAGAGCCCCGAAGGTCAGGCCACCGGCACCCGCATTTGGGGCACGTCGCCTGAATCGATCGACACCGCCGAAGACCGCGAGCAGTTTGAGGCGATCTTGCGGCGGCTCGCCATTCGCCAGCCCCGCAACGGCCTGGCCCGCAGTGAGGCTGAAGCCCGTGCCGTTGCGACAGCGGTCGGCTACCCCGTCGTGGTGCGGCCCAGCTACGTGCTGGGGGGGCGCGCCATGGAGGTGGTCCATGGCGAAGACGAGCTCAACCGCTACATGCGCGAGGCGGTCAAGGTGGAGCCCGACCACCCGGTGCTGATCGACCAGTACCTCGACAACGCCACCGAAGTGGACGTCGATGCCCTCTGCGACAGCACCGGCACGGTGACCATCGGCGGGTTGATGGAGCACATCGAACCGGCCGGCATCCATTCGGGCGATTCGGCCTGTTGCCTGCCCGCGGTCACCCTTGGGGCAGGATCCCTGGCCACCATCCGCCAATGGAGCAGGGATCTGGCCCTGGCCCTGGATGTGCGCGGCCTGATCAACCTGCAGTTTGCGGTGCAGCGCGATGCCAGTGGCAGCGAGACGGTGTTCATCATCGAAGCCAACCCCCGCGCGTCCCGCACGGTGCCGTTTGTGGCCAAGGCCACCGGCGTGGCCCTGGCCAAGGTGGCCAGCCAGCTGATGGCGGGCCGCACCCTGGCCGAGCTGGGCCTGCTGAACGAACCCCAGCCACCCCTGCAGGCGATCAAAGAGGCCGTGTTGCCGTTCAAACGTTTTCCCGGCTCCGACACCCTGCTGGGCCCCGAGATGCGCAGCACCGGCGAAGTGATGGGCAGCGCCAGAGCCTTCGGCATGGCCTATGCCAAGGCCGAGCAGGCTGCCGGTGATGCACTGCCCACCGGCGGCAGCGTCTTTCTGTCGACCCACGACCGCGACAAGGCAGCCCTGGTGCCGGTGGCCCGCCGCCTGCGCGAGCTGGGCTTTGCCCTGATCGCCACCAGCGGCACCGCCGAGCAACTGCGCAGCGATGGGCTCGACGTCGAAAGCGTGCTCAAGGTGCACGAAGGGCGCCCCAACATCGAAGACGCCATCCGCTCGGGCCGCATCCAGCTGATCGTCAACACCCCCATCGGCCGCCAGGCCGAGCACGACGACACCTACCTGCGCAAAGCCGCGCTCGACTACGCGGTGCCCACCGTCACCACCCTGGCCGGCGCCCGCGCCGCCGTCGAGGCGATCGCTGCGCTGCAGAGCGAAGACCTCGAGATCAACGCCCTGCAGGATCTGCACCCGGGCCTGGTGAACGCACGGACCTGAGCGCGGCGACGGCGCTGCAGTGTCGATCGAGCTTGAACAAACCTGATCACAATCATCGGGTTCAGGTGTCTGCCCGTGGCGGAGGAGCACTTCAGGGAGTTTGTGTCGCGCTTTGCCAGCGCCAAACTGTGGTGGCTCGACGATGATCGCCAACTCTGTCGGCTGGTGCGCCCGCGCCTGCTGGCCTGTGGATGGCAGCTGCGCGTGTTTCACACCGCTGCCGATTTGCAGCTGGCGCTGCAGAGCTCGCGCCCGGATCTGCTGCTGCTGGATCAACGTTTAAAAGACCGGCAGGGCACCGATCTGCTGCACGATCTACGCCAGCTTGGCGAGACCTTTCCCGTGCTGATTCTCTCGGGTTTGAGTACAGCAGAAGACCGCATCTTTGGGCTCGAGCATGGGGCCCAGGACTACCTGGTGAAACCGTTCCATCTGCGCGAACTGCAACTGCGCATCGAACAGCTGTTGCAACGGGATCGCCGCGCCATGCTCACGCCGGCGCCCAGTGAAACCCAGATCCCGCTGGGCGCGCTCACGTTTTGCCCCCATCAAGGCTGCCTGCAGCGCCCCGGCGCCACTGATGTGCTGCTCACCCGCGGCGAGAGCGTGCTGCTGCTGGCCCTCTGCCGGGCCCCAGGCCGCATCCTCAGCCGCACCGAGCTCGCCCTGGCCAGCGGCAGCCTCACGGCAGCCAGCAGCAGCCGCAGCATCGACATGCGTCTGTCGCGGTTGCGGCGCTTGCTGGAGCAGGCGTCGGGGGGCGCGCTACGCATCGAAGCGGTGCGCAGCCAGGGCTATGCCCTGCAGATCGGCCCACCCAGCCCAGAGGATGCCCCGCCATGAAGCGGCGGATGGCGCTCAGTGCGCGCGACAGTCGCGATCTGCTGCTCGCCTGTCTCCAGGGGATGGGCTGGGGGGTGCTGGCGATCGCTGCGGCTGGCCTGATCTGGCGTCTGGCCGGTCGCAGTCTGCTGCCTGCCGCCGGGTTGCTGCTGCTGCTGGGCGTGCTGGTCGGGGCTGGCGTCGGGGTTGTGCTGTTTGTGCAGCGCAGGCTGTGGGAGCCGCTCGAGCGGCTGATCCGCGCGCTGCCGCGGCGTGCCACCCAAAAGATGACCCTGGTGGTCGACCAGGGGATTGCTCCGCTGCGGCTGCTGTCGCACCGGATCAACGAGCTGCTGAACCATCTGCAGGGGATCGTGGCCCAGAACCAACAGGAGTTCACGGTTCTGGCCCACGACCTGCGCGGCCCCCTCACCCGGTTGCTGCTTCGCATGCAGGACCTGCGGCAGCAGCAACCGCCGGATGCCGAGCTGATGGCAGGGCTTGAGGCCGACGTGAGGGCCCTGGTGGCCTTTGATCAGGAGCTGGCCGAACTGGCCCAGCCCAGCGGCCGTTCGCTGACGCTCGATTGATTGGCACTGGAACCCTTCTGCCGCGAGATCGCAGCGGGCTATGCCCCCCATCTGGTGGAGCTGGCGATCGAACCAACGCTGTCGGTGCTGGTGGATCGCCGCATGCTGCAGCGAACCCTCAACAACCTGATCGACAACGCCCTCGACTACGGAGCACCGCCGGTGCTGATCCGCGCCGAATCCGAGGCAAATGCTGTGGCGATAAGCGTCGAGGACCCCGGCGAGGGCGAGGCAAGCGTCTTCAAAGCAGCCCACGCCAATCAGGGCCCGCTGCTGCCCCCGGCCCATCAGGGGCTGGGTTTGGCCATTGCCCGGGGATTCTGCCAACGGCATGGGGGGGACCTGGAACTGGGCCACTCGCCGTTGGGGGATGGCGGGTGAGGTTGTCGTTGCGGGCCTCCGCGCCGATGGAGCCATCAGCATGAGCGACCCCCAAGACCTGCCTCAGGCGGTGCAACGTTGGCGTCAGCTCGGTGATCACTACGGCCAAGCGTTGATGCAACAGCCCTGGGGCAGTACCCCCGGCGAACGCGCCCAGCGCATCGCCTTGCTGCTCGAGCTTGGCGCCTGGTCCCAGGCCCACAGGCTGGTGCTGGGCTGGCTGTTGGAGTGGCTGCAGGCGCTTCCCAAGCGCGGCCGCCCCGATCGCCAGAGCAGCCTGGAGTTGTGGCGCTGCCTGGCGGATGTCTGTGAGCGCAGCCACGATGGCCAACTGCTGGAGCTGTTTTGGCAAGGCCTGCAGCAACTGCGCCCCGAACCAGCACCCAAGGGGGTTCTGCCCCTGGTCGGGGTGGCAGTGCTCAATGGGGCCGCCCACCTGCAACGGCTGCTGGCCAGCCTCGACGTGCCGATCGACACGCTGGCGATCGTCGATCAAAGCGCGGGTCGCGACGATCCAGCCTCACGCCAGCTGCGAACCGAGCTGCAGCGGCTGGAGCGCCGCGGCCTGCCCGGGGTGAACAGCATTCGCCTGGCGCGTCCGTTTGCCAATGCCGGCGTGGCGGCGGCCTGGAATCAGATCCTGCTCAGTTTTCCGCACGCGCCCCTGGCCCTGATCGTCAACCACGATGTGGAGTTTGCACCGGGGGTCCTGGCCGAAGCCCTTGAGCGCCTGGATCCAAACCAGCCCCAATTCATGGCGTTGTTGCCGGCGGAGCGTGCCTTTTCAGCCTTTGTGATCACCGCCTTGGCGTGGGACGTGGTGGGGCTGTTTGATGAGCGGTACTACCCGGCCTATTGCGAAGACCTCGACTACCGCGACCGGTTGTTGAGCCATCCGGCGGTGCAGCGGATCGATGGCAGTTTTGCCCACGAGCCCATGCTGCGCCGCAATCCCCAGCACAGTCGAACCATCGCCGATGACCCCGCCTTGGCCAAGGCCAACGCCCACAGCTTTGCGCTCAACCGGCTCTGGTACTCCCATCGCCGGCGCGGACCCGCGAGTGCCTGGATCGCTTCAGGCCATTGGCGGCAGCGCTGGCTCAGCCAATGGGATTGATGCTGAGCCATGACCCTGAGCGACGAGCAGCTCTCAACGGCGCGGCGCCTGCTGCAGCACCCTGATCCAACCGATCTGGCCGTACGCCTGCGGCGGGCCCGCCAGCTGTTGGTGCAGAGCGGTGCAGCAGCAGAGGCGATCGAGCAGCTCGGCCTTGAAAGCGCAGCCCTGGCCCTGGGACGGGCGTTCACAGGCGCTGGGCTGACGGTCGCAGCCCAGCGCTGCCGCGAGCTCGCCAGCGCCTGGGCACCCCTGGCGGACAGCAACGACGGGGCCGCAGACCTCAACGCGCTCAATGCCTGGGTCTATCCGCGCTCGTTGCGTCGTTACCAGCTGCTGGTTCTGGAGGGGCGCCCCTTCCAGGTGGCCTTGGGCGACACGACCTATGGGGTGCAAGGGTGCATGGCCGATGCCGATCGCAACCACCTGCTGCTTGAGCGCTCGAGCGATGGCTCGCTGTGGTGGTGGTCATCAGGCGAATGCGCCGATGGCTACCGGCTTGAGGCCGGCGCGCTGCAACCGGACCCTGCCGCCGGACTGCCCAGCAGTGAAGGACGCTGGGGCCAGCCGCCCCTGGTGCGCAGTGGCAACAGCAACTTTGCCCATTTTCTCTGGAATGAGCTGGACCCCCTGCTGCGGCTGCGCGCCGAGAACCGACGCCTCGACGTGGTGCAAGACCACAACACCGTGCTGGAGCTGGGAACCCTGGCCGGGATCACCCCGCAGCCAGCGGCGCAGTTGGCCGTCAGGCCGAGCGTGCGCCTGGGCACCACCCTGGTCAGCGCCCAGGCCCGACAGGCCGTGCTGCAAGGCCTAGAGACCCAGGATTCGTTGCCGCCACGAGCCAGCAGCCGAGCGCAACCACTGCTGTTGCTGGGGGTGCGGGGGGCGGGGCGGCGCGAACTGCGCAATGAAGTGCCGTACATGATCGAACTGATCCATGCACTCGCACGCCACTTTCACAATCCGCTGATCCTGCTCGATGGCTTCACTTATGAGCACAACAATCGCCATCACCGCGAGGCTCAACAACGGGCCCGAGCCTGCAGCGCCAGGATCGCAGACATCACAGACGCCTGCCCCCAGGCCCAGCTCGAGAGCCTCTCGGGACTCGACTTTGCCCCGTGGGTACAACGCAGCGCTGGTGTGCGTTTTTACGTCACCCATGAGGGCACCATGCAGCACAAAGTGGGCTGGCTACGCCCCAAGATTCCTGGCCTGTGCCTGGTGGGGTGGGCTCTGCCCACGCCCTTGCGATTGCCGCGTGGCACCGCCACCAATGCGAAGGCGCCAGCAGCCTGGCAACCTTGCCCGTCGAGCTGGTCCAGCAGGAGCCCAGGCCGGCCGACCAACCCGCCAGCGAAGATCGCAACCAGGCCTTTTCCATCACAGACATCAAGCAGGCCGTTGCGTTCAGCATGACGCTGATCACAACCTGCCTCGAGATACCGGAGCAACAGCACTCGCTGCACTGACTCGCACACCCCATCGATCTGGCGAAGAGGCGATGCAGGCTGCGGTCATCACAAAAGACCACATCAAGATTCAGCTCAAGCCGGCTGCACTGTTCAAGCAGTTTGAATGCACAGTGCAGCAACAATTGTGGGCGCCATGGCAAGCGTCCACTTGATTTTTAGGCTGAAAGAGCTGATAGGCAGAAGAACATGGTCCGGCACTTTTCCATTTACGGCTATTACGGTTCAAAAAATGCCGGCGACGAGGCCTTTCGCCTGGCCTTTCAACGCCTGCTGCCCCCGGAGAGTGACCTGCGTTTCATCCGGCCCTCGGAACTGGCAGGCAACACCGCGCTCGCCGCACAGATCCGCGACGACGTCAACACCGCCTCGGCGCGACTGATCGTCGGCGGCGGGGCCATCATCGGCGAACCCTACTTCTGGGAACACCTCCCGGCCGAGACGCCTTATCACATCATCAGCGCAGACATCGGCTCCCAAGATCAACTGTTGAAACGCTACAGACCAAGCCTGAAACCGCTTGAGGCGTCCTGGATCCGCAGCGAGTCCGATGCCGAGCAACTCGCGCAGCTTGCCCCCTGGCAGCAGCAGATTCATTAT
>VGQR01000015.1 GCA_016882345.1 Cyanobacteria bacterium K_DeepCast_35m_m2_023 | reverse complement strand
GCCAGCCTGGCCATCAGGGCCGCCAGCGCCAGTCC
Source organism: Cyanobacteria bacterium K_DeepCast_35m_m2_023 (assembly GCA_016882345.1). The sequence continues at coordinate 15,027 of VGQR01000015.1, read as the reverse complement.
CAGGTGGCGGCGCTCGGCATCGCTGCGGCAGACCACCTCGCCGCGCGAGCTCGCCAGCACAGGGGTGGCACCGCTCTGCAGCAGCTCCTGCAGCTGGGCCAGCCAGGCCGCCTCGAGTGAGCCCAGCAGCGCGTTCGGCGCTGGACCCTCGAGCAGCCGCTGCAGCTTGGCGACATCGATCGTGACCAGCTGGCAGCTGGCCTCGCTGGCGAGCAAGTGTTCGAGCTGGGCATCGGCCAGAGGCACATGGGAGCCCACCAGCACCAAGCCCGGCAGCGGCCGTCCAGCTGGATCGCTGCGGCGCCAAGCGGCGAGACCACGGGCATCCAACGGCTGCTCACCCAGCTCCACCAGGCCGTTGAGCAGGCTGGCGGCGGATTGGAACACAAACCGCCGCGGCCGTCCCCAGCGCTCGGACGCGGCTGCCGCCGTGAGCTGCCGCACCGCAGCACCCAGGGCCGACAGATGCTGCGGCCGCACGGCATCCACCACCACCCATGCGCCCGCAGGCAGTGCCGCCAGGCGAGCAGCCAGGGCCCCTGCATCGCCCTCGAGCTCGGCCAGGGACAGCCGTTGCACCGCGGTTGCCGCAACCCGGCCCGCGGTCTTGGCCTCGATGTAGGCCGCCAGATCACTGGTGTCGTAGCCAAACAGACGATCGCGCGCAAAGTCGCTGGTGTGCACCGGCTGGCCGTGCAACAGATGCACGCCGTTGACGGTGGTGCGCCCACCTGGCAAAAAGGCCGGCACCAGGAAACGGGCGTCGACCCCGGCCGCCTCGTCAGCCATCTCGCTGGCGAGCACGTCGAGCTCGAGCGGGAAGTGGCCCCGCAGGGTCGAATCGCCACGGCTCACCCACAGCAGCGGTTGCAACCGCGCCGCCAGAGCCGGCTCATCGACCCTGATCTGGGCCAGGGCCTGGCGGAGGGCCTGGCCAATCGCAGCAACCCGACTCCGCGCCGCGGCCGCATCGAGGGCGCGGGTGTTGGCCAGCACAAACAGCAGCGGCGACGGGTGGGCCAGGGCCGCCCGCAGGCTGGCCACATCGGCTCGCAACACCAGCGGGCAGCTGTGCACCGTCTGTGACCCGGTGGGGTCGTCGTCGAACACCACAACCTTCATGGCACCATCGTGCCGTGATGGTTGAAGCCCCCGAGTCGCTGGTCGCACTGCAACAGCAGGTGCGGCACCTGCATGCCGAGGCCCGACCCTGGCTACCGGCGGGCAGCGCCAGCCGGCTCGACTGGGGTCCGGCGGTGGTTCCGGGCAGTGTGGTGCTCAGCTGCCGCGGCCTGGCGGGCATCCAGAAGCACAACCCTGGCGATTTCACCCTGCGCGTGGCGGCCGGAACACCACTGGTGGAGGTGCAAGCGGCACTTGCACACCATGGGCAGTGGTTAAGCCTGGATCTGCCCTGGGGCGGAGACCACAGCGACCGCCACGCCTCGAGCAGCAGCGGCAGCATCGGCGGCCTGATCGCCCGCGGCCTGGCCGGCGGTTACCGCCAGCGCTACATGGGTGTGCGCGACCAGCTGATCGGCATCGAGTTGCTCCGCAGCGACGGCGTCCTGGCCAGGGCCGGCGGGCAGGTGGTCAAAAATGTCGCCGGTTACGACCTGATGCGGCTGCTGAGCGGCAGCTGGGGATCCCTGGCCCTGATCACCCAGGTGACGCTGCGCACCCAACCGCTGCCACCACAGCGACGCGTGCTGGTCGTCCAGCACGAACGGACCAACCTCGAGCCGCTCTGGCGCTGGCTGCTCAATTCGAGCCTGAGCCCCGAGCGCGTCGATGTCTGGAGCGAGGCTCTGGCCGCCTCGGCTGGCCTAGCGCCCCAGCCACTGCTGCTGGTGAGCTTGGCCAGCATCGACGCGGGCACCCTGGCCGAGCAGATCGCCTGCATCGGCGAGCGGGCTCCTGGCCAGCAGGTGCTCGACCCCGAGGCGGGCTCGGCGCTGCAGGCCGCCGCCCGCGGCATCGCCAGCGATGGCACCCAGGCAGCCGCCGACTGGCTGCTGCGCGTGGCCGTGCCGCCGCTGCAGAGCGGCACCCTGCTGGCCTGCCCCGAACTGCAGGGACTCCCTGCCGTGGTGGCGGCCGGTAGCGGCATCGGCGACGCCTGGGCCAGCGCCAGCCAGCTGCCGCGGCACCGGGTTGAAGCCCTGCGCCGCCGCTGCACCGCCCTGGGGGGCTATCTGACGGTGTTGCGCCAGCCACCTGCCGCGGCCGGTACCGCGCCAGTGCCGGCGTGGCTCGACGCGCCGTCGCGGCCGCTGATCGAAGCGGTCAAGCGGGAATTTGATCCGAAACAACAGCTGGCCCGGGGGCGGCTGCCGGGTGTCGCTGCTGCAACCACTCCAGCATCGCCCGGTTGACCTGATCGGGCACCTCGTCGTGTGGGCAGTGGCCCGCCTCGAGCACCACCTCAGTGGTATGAGCCGGGGCGTGGCGCTTAAACGCGGCGCGCCGACCGGCGGCGTTGATCCAGGGATCGCGAATGCCCCACAGCAGCAGCAACGGGCAGTCGAGTGCGGCGAACAGCTCGTCGAGGGGCTGACCCCGCGGAATGTCAAACACGGTCCGAAACACACCAAAGGCCCCCGGATCGCGCGATGGGCGCAAGATCGATTGCACCAGCTCCTCATCGACGTTGGTGCGGTCGATGTACACCTGATTGAGGGTGCGGCGCACGGTGGCCGGCCGGCGCAGGTTCTCAAACAGCAGCCGCTGCAGCACTGGGCTTTTGAGCAAGGCCCCAGCAATGGTCTGACGGGCGATCGCACCCCAGCCCTTGGGCGCGGCCTGCTCATCCGAGAAGGGACCAGCGGCGTTGAGCAGCACGACCCCGGCGGCCTGATCGCCCAGGGCCGCTGCGGCGGCCAGGGAGGCAAAACCACCCAGCGAATTGCCCACCAGCACCGTCGGCCGGCCGATGCGCTCGGCCACATAGGCGTACAGCTGGTCCCGCCACAGGGCGCCGCCATAGCTGAGGCCAGCGGGCTTGGCACTGCGGCCGAATCCCAGCAGATCGATGGCATGGACCTCATGGGTCTGGGCCAGCACCGGAATGTTGTGGCGCCAGTGGTCGGTGCTGGCGCCAAACCCGTGCACCAGCAACACCGCCGGGCCGCTGGGGACCGCCGGGGCCGCCGTCACGGCGTGCACACGATGGCCCAAAAACTGCCAGGCGTTCACACAGGTCGTCACGCGCGCCAGTCCAGCCAGGGGAGCCTGGGAATGATGGCAGGCGTGCAGGCGCGGTAGCGGGCGTAGTCGGGGTGAGCCGCCAGCAAGCCGCGCTCTTCGCGGCGGGCCTTGCCCCCCAGCACAGCGACCAGACCCAAGCACAGGGCCAGGTGCAGCAGGCTGCCGAGGGCCAGGGCCACACCCAACGAGCACAGCAGCAGCGCCTGGTACAGCGGATGGCGGCAGCGGCCATAGGCGCCGCTGGTCACCAGGGGCGCGCCGGCCATGGGCTCGGGCAGAGGGCTCAAGCTGGCGCCCAGGTGGCGCAGGCTCTGCAGGGCCAGCACCAAGGCCAGGGCAAACAGCACCGCCCCAGCCAGGGCAATCGGCAAGGGCCAGGCATAGCCCCAGCTGCCCGGCGCCGGCCAGGGGGGCAGCAGGTGGGCGGCGATCAGCAGCAGTTGGGCCGCTAGCCACCATTCGCCATGGCGGTTGTCGGCCAGGCCGGCCCAGCTGAAGCCCCAGCGGGCCAGGGGGCCTGGATCAGGTGGGGATTTCGGCGAGGGGGTCAAGCTCGGGCTCGGGGGTCTGTCCTGCCAGCACCAGTCTGAGCAGAATCGGCGCCAGGAAGGTGGTGCCGATCACCATCAACAAAATGGCAGCCTCGAGGGCGGGGGTGAGGATCTGGGCCTGGGTTCCCAGTCCCAGAAAGATCAAACCGACTTCGCCGCGAGGCATCATGCCGATGCCCACCACCAGACGGTTGGTCTTTTCACGGCTGAGGTAGCTCCAGCCCGAAGCGAGCTTGCCAAGAATCGCGACCGTCAACAGGAAGGCCGCCACCACCAAGCCTTCGCGATTGGCCGGATTGAACGGATTCAGCACCGAGAGATCCATGCTCGTGCCGATTAAGACAAAGAAAATGGTGGCGAACAGGGCCACCAACGGTTTGACGGTGTCCTGAATGGCGTGGTTGTGCTTCGAACCGCTCAGGATCAGCCCGGCGGCAAAGGCGCCCAATGCGGCCTCAAGACCGATCGCCTGGGAGGCAAAACAACAGAAGGTCAGCACCACAAAGCCGGCTACGACCACATCGCCCGGGGCCTTGAGACGCTCGATCAACCAATCAAACGCGGGTGCCGCCGTGCGGCTGAGAAACAGCGCCGCAGCCACAAACACGCTGGCGGCGACCAACAGCTTGATGATGGGACCGACCGTAAACCCCTCACCCCCAGCCAGGGCCACCACGACCGCCAGGATCACGATGCCGAGGATGTCATCGAGCACAGCAGCGCCGATGACGGTCTGACCCTCACGGGTATTGAGGAACTTGAGCTCCCCGAACACACTGGCGGTGATGCCGATGCTGGTGGCCGTCATGGCGGCCCCGGCAAAGATCGCCGGGATCAGCGGCACATGGAAGAGGTAATACAGGCCGGCCGTGCCCATCACAAAGGGCAGCACCACGCCGGTCACCGCCACCGTGGTGGCCTGCAGACCCACCGCGACCAGCTGATCGAGTTCGCTCTCAAGGCCGGTGAGGAACAGCAGGGCATAGAGACCGATCCGTGCCACGGCCTCGAGGTTGGGGAAGGTCTCGTTGTACGTGGCCAGCACCTGATCGGGCATCAGTCCCGACAGGGAGGCCACAAAGTCCTGAACGAGACCGCTCAGCTGAGCGTGGGTCTCAGGGGGCAGGATCAGATGCAACCCTGAGGCGCCGATCAGCACCCCGGCCACCAACTCGCCCAGGATCGTGGGGAGCTGCAGGCGAACCATGATCTCGGCTAAGGCTCGCGCCGCCACGAAGATCACCAGATAACGCCCCACGGTGATCAGGGTGTCGGCCACCTCGATCTCGTGACTGCCAAGTTGGAGCAACAGGGGGTCAAGCAGCATCAGCAGATCCGCTGAGTCGATGGCGCCGAACCTAGGACTGGTGGGGCCATGTCTGGATGCTGATCTCTAACGGCCCCGGCGCACCCGCAACGGCATCCATCGCTACTTTCCCCAGAAGGATGGGCGACCGAGCGATGGATCTGGGCGACCTGCAGCGGCTTGACGCCTGGTGGCGCGCCGCCAATTACCTCGCGGTGCGCATGATCTACCTGCAGGACAACCCCCTGCTGGCCGAGCCGCTGCGGCCCGAGCACATCAAGAACCGCCTGCTGGGCCATTGGGGCTCGAGCCCCGGCCAGGCCTTCATCTGGGCCCACGCCAACCGGATGATCCGCGAGCGCGATCTCGAGATGATCTATCTGTCGGGGCCGGGCCACGGCGCCCCGGGGGTGTTGGGTCCCACCTACCTGGATGGCAGCTACAGCGAGATTTATCCGGACAAGAGCCGCAACGCCGAGGGACTGCGGCGCTTTTTTAAGCAGTTCTCGTTTCCGGGCCACATCGGCAGCCACTGCACCCCCGAGACCCCCGGCTCGATCCACGAGGGTGGCGAACTGGGCTACGTGTTGTCCCACGCCTGCGGCGCCGTCTTTGACAACCCCGAGCTGATCGCCCTGGCCTGCGTCGGCGATGGCGAAGCCGAAACCGGGCCTCTGGCCACCAGCTGGCACATCAACAAGTTCCTCAATCCCATCAGCGATGGGGCGGTGCTGCCGGTGCTGCACCTCAACGGCTACAAGATCGGCAACCCGACCCTGCTGGCCCGCATCCCCAACGAGGAGCTGGCCAGTCTGATGCGGGGCTACGGCTGGGAACCGCTGTTCGTCGAAGGCCACGAGCCGATGGCCATGCACCAGGCCATGGCCGCGGCCATGGACGAGGCGACGGGCCGCATCGCCGCGATTCGAGCCGAAGCCCGCAGCCTGGTCGACCCCGAGACGGTGCAGCGGCCCCACTGGCCAATGATCGTGCTGCGCTCGCCCAAGGGCTGGACCGGGCCGGCCGCACTGCACGGACTTCGGCTCGAAGGCTTTTGGCGCAGCCATCAGGTGCCGCTGCCCGATCCCAAAGGGGATCCCGAGCAGATGGCCATGCTCGAGGCCTGGCTGCGCAGCTACCGGCCCGACGAGCTGTTCGATGCCAACGGCAGCCTGATTGCCGAACTGCAGGCGCTGTCGCCAGCGGGCCCGCGCCGCATGGGCTCGAACCCCCACGCCAACGGCGGACTACTGCGCCGGCCACTGCAGCTGCCCGCCGTGGAGTCATATGCCGTGACGGTGCCAGCTCCTGGGCAGGTGGAACACGAAAACACCGCTGCCCTGGGCGAGCTGCTGCGCGATGCGATGCCGCTCAACCCCGGCAGCCTGCGGGTGTTCGGCCCTGATGAAACCGCCTCCAACCGGTTGCACGCGCTCTACGCGGCCACCAAGAAGGCCTGGATGGCCGAGCTGTTGCCCGAGGACGCGGGCACGGACGGCCAGGGCGGCAGCGAGCTGGCCCGGCAGGGTCGGGTGGTGGAAATGCTCAGCGAACACACCCTGGTGGGCATGCTCGAGGGGTACCTGCTGACCGGCCGCGACGGCCTGTTCCACACCTACGAGGCCTTCGCGCACGTGATCGCCTCGATGTTCAACCAGCACGCCAAGTGGTTGGAGAGCTGTCTCCACCATGCGCCCTGGCGAGCGCCGATCGGACCGTGGACCTGCCTGATCAGCTCGACGGTCTGGCGCCAGGACCACAACGGCTTCACCCACCAGGACCCGGGCTTCATCGACCTGGCGGGCAACAAGAGCGGCGAGGTGGTTCGCGTTTACCTGCCCCCCGACGCCAACTGCCTGCTGGCGGTGGCCGAGGAGGCCCTGGTCGAGACGAATGTCTGCAACATCATCGTCAGCGACAAGCAGAAGCACCTGCAGTACCTGAACCTCGAGCAGGCCAGGCAGCACGTGGCCAAAGGCATCGGCCTGTGGAGCTGGGCCAGCAACGACCACTGCACAGGCCAAGGCGACAAGCCCGATGTGGTGATGGCCTGCGCCGGTGCCATTCCGACCAAGGAGACCCTGGCGGCGGTGGCCATCCTGCGACACGAGATCCCCGAGCTCAAAGTGCGGGTGCTCAACGTGGTCAAGCTGTTCGCCCTGACCCAGCCGAGTGAGCATCCCCACGGCCTGAGCGATCGGGATTTCGACACACTGTTCACCAAAGACCGCCCGGTGATCTTCAACTTCCATGGGTATCCCTGGTTGATCCATCGCCTCACCTATCGCCGCAAGGGCCTCGCCAACTTCCATGTGCGGGGCTACAAGGAAAAAGGCAACATCAACACCCCGCTCGAGCTGGCAATGAACAACCAGATCGACCGCTTCAACCTGGTCATCGATGTGATCGACCGAGTGCCGGGCTTAGGCTCACGCGCCGCTCACATCAAAGAGCGCATGCGGGACGCGATCCTGACGCACCGCTCCTACGCCCATGCCCACGGCATGGACAATCCCACGATCACCAACTGGCGCTGGAGGGCTGACGCATGACTGAACTGAGCCGCCTCAACCTGCACCTGCCGACACCGGCCTGCTACGCCGACCCCCAGCGCAGCGGCCTGCGGGCCAAGGACGTGTTCGAAGGCATGACCGAGCACCTCTTCTACACGCTCGGCAAACTGGCCCCCACCGCCAGCCGCCATGACCTCTACATGGCCCTGAGCTTTGCGGTGCGGGACCGGCTGATGACCCGCTATCTGGCCGGCAACGAAGCCATGCGCGCCACCCCGGCCCGGGTCGTGGCCTACCTGTCGGCCGAGTTCCTGATCGGCCCCCAGCTCAGCAACAACCTGCTGATGCTCGGCATCCAGGACGAAGCCGCCGAGGCCCTGCGGCGCTTCGGGATCGACGACATCAGCGAGATCCTCGACGTTGAAGAGGAGCCCGGGCTCGGCAACGGCGGCCTGGGCCGCCTGGCGGCCTGCTTCCTTGAATCACTCGCCAGCCTTGAGATCCCAGCGACGGGCTACGGCATCCGCTACGAATTCGGCATCTTCGACCAGCTGATCCGCGATGGCTGGCAGGTCGAGATCACCGACAAATGGCTCAAGGCCGGCTGGCCCTGGGAGATCCCCCACCCGGATCAGGCCTGTTTTGTGGGCTTCGGCGGCCACACCGAAACCTTCCGCGACGAGCACGGCAAGCTGCGCTCACGCTGGATCCCGGCCGAGCACGCCATCGGCGTTCCCCACGATGTGCCGGTGCTGGGTTACCGGGTCAACACCTGCGACCGGTTGCGCCTGTGGCGCGCCGATGCCACCGAGAGCTTTGATTTCTACGCCTTCAACATCGGCGATTACTACGGGGCTGTCGAAGAGAAGGTGGGCAGCGAGACCCTCTCCAAGGTGCTCTACCCCAACGACGGCACCGACGAGGGTCGTCGCCTGCGGCTCAAGCAGCAGCACTTTTTTGTGTCCTGCTCGCTGCAGGACATGATCCGCAACCTCGATGAGCGGGGCATTCCGGTGCGCGAATTCCCCGATCACTGGGCGGTGCAACTCAACGACACCCACCCGGCGATCGCGGTGGCCGAGCTGATGCGGCTGCTGCTCGACGACAAGCTGCTCGACTGGGACGAGGCCTGGGCCATCACCACCGCCTCGGTGGCCTACACCAACCACACCCTGCTGCCGGAAGCCCTTGAGCGCTGGGGGCTGGACCTGTTCGGCTCATTGCTGCCGCGGCACCTGGAGCTGATCTACGAGATCAACCGCCGCTTTTTGCAGCAGGTGCGGCTCAAGTACCCCGGCAACGACCAGATTCTGCGGAGGGTGTCGATCATCGATGAGGACGGCCCCAAGGCGGTGCGCATGGCCCACCTGGCCACGGTGGCCAGCCACCACGTCAACGGCGTGGCAGCCCTGCACAGCGACCTGGTCAAGAGCGAGCTGTTCCCCGACTTTGCAGCCATCTGGCCGCAGAAATTCATCAACGTCACCAACGGCGTCACCCCCAGGCGCTGGTTGGCCCTGGCCAACCCCGAACTGCGCGCCCTGCTCAACGAGAGCATCGGTGAGGGGTGGGTCAAGGACCTCGACCAGCTGCGCCGGCTTGAGGCTTTCGTCGACGACGACGGTTTCCTGCAGCGCTGGGAGCAATCCAAACGCGAGGTCAAGTGCCACCTGAGCAGCTACATCCACCGCCACACCGGTGTGCTGGTGGATCCGGGATCGCTGTTCGATGTGCAGGTCAAGCGCATCCACGAATACAAGCGCCAGCACCTCAATGCCCTGCAGGTGATCGCCCGCTACCTGCGCCTCAAGAACGGTCTTGATCAGGGCATGGCGCCCCGCACGGTGATCTTCGGCGGCAAGGCGGCACCGGGCTATGCGATGGCGAAGCTGATCATCCGCTTCATCAACGGCATTGCCGAGACGATCAACAGCGACCCCGACATGGACGGCAAGCTGCGGGTGGTCTTCCTGGCCGACTACAACGTCAAGCTGGGCGAACGGGTGTACCCCGCTTCGGATCTGAGCGAGCAGATCTCCACCGCGGGCAAGGAAGCGTCCGGCACGGGCAACATGAAGTTCGCCATGAACGGCGCCCTCACCATCGGCACCCTCGACGGGGCCAACGTCGAGATCCGCGAACAGGTGGGAGCCGAGAACTTCTTCCTGTTCGGTCACACCGCTGGCGAGATCGCCACGCTGCATCGCACCGGCTATCGCCCCTGGGAACTGATCGCCGGCATGCCCGAGCTGGCCGAGGTGCTGCGGCTGATCGAGCAGGGCCACTTCAGCAATGGCGACGGCGACCTGTTCCGACCCCTGTTGGAGAACCTCACCGGCCGCGACCCCTTCTTCGTGCTGGCCGACTTCGACGATTACATGCGGGTCCAGAGCGAAGTGGATGCGGCCTGGGGCGATCGACGCCACTGGAACCGCACTTCGCTGCTCAACTCAGCCCGCACCGGATTCTTCTCATCGGACCGCTCGATCCGTGAGTACGTCAGTCAGATCTGGAAAGCGGAACCGTTTCCGGTGACCATCACCTGCGATCTGGCGGAAGGTCCGGGGTCTGGTGCAGCAGGCGGTTGAGCCGCAAGCGATCGGCATTGAGCGGGTCGGGGGCCAGTTCCCCGGCCAGCTCACGAAACACTTGCTCAACGTCGTCGGGGACGCGCACATCAAAAATGCGCTCCATCAGCACTTCGATCGAGAACAGATGGGCGTTGATGTTCTCGAGGTCGGCCATGGCCTGCTGAATGGCATCGGCTTCGGTCGGCTCGCTGGCCGCGGCTCCGGCCGCTGCCGCCAAGGGCTGTGCCGGCGGTGAACTCGCCGCCGGAGGGGACTGGTCATCGCCATGGCGCCGCTGCAGCTCCTCGAGCGCGCGGCCAGCGAGCGTGCGAAACGCCTGCAGCGCTGCCCAGCTGAGCTCCTGCTGCTGCCTCAGGGTGGGTTGTTCGCGGATCAGCCGGTCGTGCTCGCGATAAAACCGCTGGCAGTCAGGGCATTGGCAGGGCTCTTCGGGCACCGCAGTCCCTTGCTGAATCAAACAACATCATGACACTGCCGGCGGAGCGATCGATGCAGACGGCCGCTCAGGCCGCCTGCGCATCGCCACCTTCACCCTCGTCGAAGACAGCGTTGCCAGTCCCGTCACCCGGATCGCAGGCCGCTGGCAAGGGGATCTCGATCGAGGTGACCACATTGATCACGTCACGCAGGCGCATCGAATCGGCAAACCAGCCCATGGCCTGCTCCACATCGCCGCGGCGCTCGGCATCGGTGGCCTGCTCCTCGTGGGCTTCGGCCAGCAGCGCCAGCCAACAGAGGCAGCGGGCCTGCACAACCGACAGATCGAGCTCATCGGGCTGGCTGTCGGCGATGCGCTCACTCTCCTGCTGAACCAGCAGCCGGAGGCGCAGGTCATGAAGCTGAGTCATCGCAGAGGGGCGACTGGCGCCACGCTAGCCCCGTCGGCCCATTTGAGAAGGGCGCTAAATGTAGTGGTCGCTACGAGGCTGGCGGGACTCGAACCCACGACCTACGGTTTAGGAAACCGTCGCTCTATCCGGCTGAGCTACAGCCCCTCGCGGCGCGGCCGCACCAGCATTATGGGGTTTGAAAGCAGGCGAGGTGATCGCGACCGGGCAGGTCCCTGGCCTTCGGGCTGGCGGAGGTGACCGGTTGAGGAAAGTCCGGGCTCCCCAATGGCCAGGCTTGCTGGGTAACGCCCAGTGCGGGTGACCGTGAGGAGAGTGCCACAGAAACACACCGCCGATGGTTGGGGGCCGGTCCCCCTTCACAGGCAAGGGTGCAAAGGTGCGGTAAGAGCGCACCAGCAGCATCGAGAGGTGCTGGCTCGGCAAACCCCGGCCGGGAGCAAGGCCCAGGGACAACGGTTGGCCATGCCACCAGTCCCGACAAACGCGCGCCGCTCGAGGCCGCCGGCAACGGCGGTCCCAGACAGATGATCGCCCCCGGTTCGGCTTCGGCCGCTCCGGAGAACAGAACCCGGCTTACGTCCTGCTTTCACCCCATCGAGAAACCCGCGAAGACCCCTTCCGCCGTCGGACCCAACGCCCTCCACCGTGCGTCGCGCTGAATCACCATCGATCCCGCCCCAACGCCAGACGCAGTTGCTGGCGTTTCTGGGCAGCCTTGGCCTGGCTCCCAAACCGGGGGCAGGCACGAACGATTGGGGGCTCAGCACTGCCGCTCTGGCGGTCATCGACGAAGCCCTGACGCACAGCTCGGCCGGCCGCCGCGTCAACCACGAGCACCTCGAGTTCCTCGGTGACGCCGTGTTGCGGCTCGCCGCCTCACTGTTTCTGCAACAGGACCATCCCAGCTTCTCGGTGGGGCGGCAAGCCGCGCTGCGGGCCCAGCTGGTGAGCGACCGCTGGCTCGCCGAGCTGGGTCAGCGCTGCAACATCGAACAGGTCTGGGTCCTGGGGGCAATGGCCGCCGGCGACGCGGCAGGTCGGGCGACGGTGCGTGCCGAAATCAGTGAGGCCCTGATCGGCGCCCTGTATCTGGCCTGGGGAGACCCGGCCAGCGGACGGGGCGAGCTCAGCCCCGTCCTGCAATGGCTCACCCCCCATTGGCGCAGCAGTGTGAACGCCTACCTGGCCAACCCCGAGCGCGACAACTGGAAATCAGCGCTGCAGGAGTGGAGCCAGGCTCAAGGGTTGGGCTTGCCGCACTATCGCTGCCAGGAGCTGAGCACCCGCCATGGCGACCCCGAACGCTTCGGCTGCGAGGTCAGGGCTGGCGACCGCTGTGGCATTGGACGGGGGCCGTCGCGCCGGGCCGCCGAACAGGCGGCCGCCGCCGCCGCCCTGGCCGCGATTCGACAGCAGTCAAGTTGAGCGATCTCAGGCCTGCTGCAGCAGCTTGAGGGGCATCGTGACCAACTTGTCCCAGTTGCCACCCTCAAACAGCACGGCGGCGCGATCACCGCTGATGCGCTGCACGAACCCTCGGCAACCGTTGTAGATGGAGCGGACATCGCGCACCACCACCGTGGAGCCAGGCAGGATCGGCAGCTGGGCCATGGCCTTGGATTGGGGCATTACGAACTGATTATGGAGACTCCTGAAGACCTGTTGGTGGTCGGCAAGGTCGTGGCCGCCCAGGGCCTGCGGGGCGAGCTGCGGATCCTGCCACTGAGCGACTTTCCCGAGCGCTTCGTCAATCCGGGCCAACGCTGGCTGCGCAAAGGCGCTGCTGCGGCCCAGGCCTGCAAACTGATCGCCGGCCGCCAACTGCCAGGCAAAGAACTCTTCGTCTGCCGTCTGCAAGGCATCGACGACCGCGACGCCGCAGAAGCCCTGGTGGGTCATGAACTGCTGGTGGACGCCAGCGACCGACCAGCGCTAGCCCCGGGCGAATTCCACATGCTGGATCTGGTGGGCCTTGCTGTGCGACTGCTGGGTGGAGCAGCCCAGGGCACTGCCGCCGACACAGCGCCAGTGATCGGTTCAGTGGTCGATCTCCTCCACGCCGGCAACGATTTGCTGGAGGTTGAGCTCACGGCCGAAGCAGGGGGCCGCCGAATCGTCATTCCATTTGTCGAAGCTATCGTTCCGGAAGTGCAAATCGAGCAAGGCTGGATTGGCATCACCCCACCTCCGGGGCTTCTGGAACTTTGAATAGGCGCATCGCCTCGTAGCCATGAGCACCCGATCCATCGTTCCAGTGATCCTTTGCGGCGGCACCGGCACGCGGCTGTGGCCCCTCTCGCGTGCGACCTACCCAAAGCAGTACTGGGCCCTGGCCGGCAACGCTGAAGAAACCCTGCTGCAACAGACCTATCAACGGCTGATTGGGCTCACCAACCTGGCGCCCCCCCTGCTGATCTGCAACGAGGACCATCGCTTCATCGTCGCCGAACAAATGCGTCAGATCGGCGTTGAACCGGCGGCCATCCTGCTCGAGCCGATGGGTCGCAACACCGCTCCCGCCGTCGCCATCGCTGCCCTGCACGCCACGGCCGCCGGCGCAGACCCGCTGCTCCTGGTGCTGGCAGCCGACCATGTGATTCAGGACGCCGCGCGCTTTCGCTCCACAGTCGAAGCCGGCCTGGAAACGGCCGAACAAGACCGGTTGGTCACCTTTGGCATCGTGCCGACAGCGCCAGAAACCGGGTACGGCTATATCGAAGCCGCGGCCGAACTCAGCACCGCAGGCGGATCGGCGACCACCGCTGAACCCCAGGCGATCGCCCGCTTTGTCGAAAAACCCGATCGAGCCACCGCCGAACAGTTCCTGGCCACCGGGAGGTTCACCTGGAACAGCGGCATGTTTTTGTTCAAGGCCAGCGCCATCTTGAGCGAACTGGAGAACCATGCCCCCGAGGTGTTGCGGGCCTGCCGCTCAGCCCTCGAACACGACAGCGCCGACTTGGACTTCCGCCGGCTGGAGCACAACGCCTTTGCCGGCTGCCCCAGCGTGGCAATCGACGTGGCGGTGATGGAGAAAACCCAGCGCGGCGCAGTGCTGCCGCTCGAAGCGGGCTGGAGCGATGTCGGCAGCTGGAGCGTCCTTTGGGAAACGGCTGAGCGCAATCGCGACGGCAACGTGTTGCGGGGCCGGGTGATCAGTGAAGACAGCCGCAACTGCTACCTGCGCAGCGAACACCGCCTGGTGGTGGGATTGGGCATCGAAGATCTGGTGGTGGTCGAGACCGACGATGTGGTCCTGGTCGCCGGCCGCGACCGCGCTCAGGACATCAAGGGGATCGTCGGACGACTCGAAGCCGAAGGCGCTTCCGAAAGCAAGGCTCACCGCCGCATCTACCGTCCCTGGGGTCATTACGACGGCGTCACCGAGGGGGAGCGCTGGCAGGTCAAAAAAATCGTTGTCAACCCCGGCGCCTCGCTGTCCCTGCAGATGCATCACCACCGGGCCGAGCACTGGATCGTGGTTCGGGGCACCGCCGTGGTCGAGAAGGACGGCAGCAAGGAGCTGGTGTGCGAGAACCAGAGCACCTACATCCCGCTGGGCTGCAAACATCGCCTCTCGAACCCCGGCCAGATCCCGGTGGAGCTGATCGAGGTGCAGAGCGGCCCCTACCTGGGCGAAGACGACATCGTGCGCTTCGAAGACCGCTACGGACGCAGCGACGCAGTGCAGGCCTGAACCGGGGCCGCGCGTGCGGCGCAACCGGCTTGATCACCGCAAGCCCCTAGACCTCAGCGCTCACTCGACCGTGACGCTCTTGGCCAGGTTGCGCGGCTGATCGACATCGAGGCCGCGATGGGCGGCGATGTGATAGCTGAGCAGCTGCATCGGGATCACGGTCAACAGCGGGCTCAGCAGCTCGTCCACCTCGGGAACCGGCAGCAGCACGTCAAACAGACCGGTGTCCGGGCCTTCGGGGGCCACACCGATCAACTTGGCGTCGCGGGCCTTGGCCTCCTGGGCGTTGCTGAGCACTTTGTCAAACACCG
>VGQR01000014.1 GCA_016882345.1 Cyanobacteria bacterium K_DeepCast_35m_m2_023 | reverse complement strand
TCGGCAGTGTATACACGAGCAGCAGGTGATCCGCCACGTCGATGCCACCCAGGCCCACAGCCACAAACAGCAATCCCAGCCAACTGCTGACCAGAAAGCTCATCGCGCGTTTGATATCGATCTGACCCAGGGCGATCAAGGCGGCCACCAGGGCGGTGGTGCCGCCCACCACCACCAGCACGCCCTGCACCAGCGGGCTCAGCTCGATCAGCGGTTCGAGCCGCAGCAGCACCCAGGCACCGCCCAGGACCACGACCGAATTGCGCAGCACGGTCGAGGGCAGCGGGCTTTCCATGGCTTCATCCAGCCACAGGTGCAGGGGAATCTGGGCGCATTTGCCCATGGGGCCAGCGATCAGCGCCAGCAGGATCAACTGGAAGCCAGGCGGCAATGGTTGACCGTTGTTGGCCAGATCGGCCGCCCAGCCCTGCAGGCCATGGAAGTTCCAGGTGCCCGTCAGGGGCAGCAGCGCGATCACGCCGGCCAGCAGCACGATGTCGCCGATGCGCTTGGTCAGAAAGGCGTCGCGGGCGCCCTTGACCACCAGCGACTGGTTGTACCAGGTCCCGACGATCACGTAGGTGCCCACCGTCAGCAACTCCAGCAGCACATAGCTGAAGAACACCGAGTCGGTGAGCACCAGGCCGCAGAGGCCTGCCTCAAAAAAGCTCAGCCCGCCGAAGAAGCGGGGCCAGCCCCAGTCCATTTCGAGGTAACCGATCGAATAGATCTGCACCAGCACATGCAGACCGGTGATCACCGTCATCGCGATCAGGGCCGGCTCGCTCACCAGGCCATCGAAGCCGACCCGCAGGCCGGCGGTGTTGATCCAGGTCCAGCTGAAGGTCGGCGGCGCGTAGATGGCTGCAGCGCCGGCCGCTGAGTTGTTGTGCAGGCTGATCAGGGCCAGCAGACTATGCGCGAAGGCACACGAGACCATCAGCAGGTTGATGTAACCCGCAGGTCTGGGGCCGCTGCGTTTGATCAACCCGGGTGACCACAGCAGGCTGAAGGCCGACCCCACCAGGGGGTAGAGCGGCACGAGCCAGGCTGTTCCCAGCCAAGACAAGCCCATACAGGCGCGATGCGTCGAAGTGGCGGCGACTGTAGAGACATCAAATTGCTGTTGGGGAATGGCTTTGTATCGCTTGACCAATGGCTTGGACAAGAGATCCTGATCGGTGCCGCAGGGGCCAGCTGTGACCCAGAACAAAGGCCCCTGACCCGAGGTTCACCGCGGGGTCAGGGGCTAGAGACGTGCGTTGGGTCGCACCGATGCAGGGTGTGCCGGTGACGCTGCTTGAGAAGGTGTCAACAAAGGTGCACACCTTGCAAAGCGTGCTGGGCGCGCATCACCAGAGCGTCACCGCACCACGCAAACTCAACCGAAGCGGCGGCGACCGTCGTTGAAGCTGTTGAACCCATTGCTTTCGCCGCTGCCACTGCTCTGGCTCAGCTTCCAGACGTTGCGGCTGACGCGCCGCGCCTTGAGACCGCCCCGCTCGACGACGGCTGCGCCCGGTCGAGCTCCCATTAAATAGGTGACTTCGGCGGTGCTCAGCGGAGCACCGGTCTTGAGTGCGAGGTTGGTGAGCTCAAGCCGGTTGCGCAGGGCGCCAGGATCACAGGCACCACCGTCTTCGCCTTCATTCCAGCTCCAGGGCAGTTCCCCATTGGCGGCCATGCGATGCAGCAGGCCCATCCCGACTAGAGCCAGCGCCTGTTCAGGCCTGACCTCGGCTGTCTCCTGCTGGGCTTCAGCAGCAGGACGCTTGCTGACTTGATCCGATCCGTTGGCGGCAGGGCGCTTGACAGCCATGGGTCAAAAGCGTGGATGGCCGGACGGTATCGGCTGCAGCGGGGTGCGCAAGGCCCACTCCGCGGCAGACCTCAAGTTCAAGGCCCGGGGTCCGGGCCGTAAAGTCGGCACGCTTCTGCGCTCATGGCTGCCGCAGATGCCGGCAGATCACTTGGCACAGTCCAATCCCAGACGACGCTCGGGCCCGGTGTCCATCACCGGCACAGAGGTCGGTGTGGGCCGCGTCACAAGCGAAGTGGATGGCCTGCATCCGTCGGCGGCCAGCTGTGTGATCACCACCGACAGCGAAACGACCCGTCTGGCGCGAGAGTCGAGCCACGTCGAGTCGATTGAACTGCGCACCTACGTTTTTCTCGACAGCCTGCAACCCCAGCTCGCCGCTTACATGGGCACGGTGAGTCAGGGATTTTTGCCCATCCCAGGCGATGCCTGCCTCTGGCTCGAGGTTTCACCGGGCATGGCGGTGCACCGGGTCACCGACATCGCCCTCAAGGCCAGCACCGTCCGCCTCGGGCAGATGATTGTTGAGCGAGCCTTCGGTTCGCTCGCCCTCTATCACCGCGACCAGAGCAATGTGTTGCACTCGGGCGATGTGGTGCTCGAGGCCATTGGCAGCAGTGTCAACCGTCGCAGCCGCTGCGAGGTCAGCTGGACCGAGATCATCCGCGCCATCACCCCCGACCACGCGGTGCTGATCAACAGGCAGAACCGCCGCGGTTCGATGATCCAGGCCGGCATGAGCATGTTCATTCTCGAGACCGAACCGGCCGGCTACGTGCTGATCGCCGCCAACGAAGCCGAAAAGGCTTCCAACATCAATGTGGTGGATGTCAAGGCGGTCGGTGCGTTTGGCCGTCTGACCCTGGCTGGCCGCGAAGGCGACGTCGAAGAGGCGGCCGCCGCCGCCATGCGCGCTGTGAATCAAGTCAATCGTAACGCCCAGGGTTAAGCCCCCCTTGGTCGATTGAGCTCTGGTGTTACAGCCCGAGCAGCGACCGCAGTTCGCCGGCCATCTGGCGTGCAGCTTTGCCGCGACTGCCCAACCGCAGCCGTTGTTCGCTGCTCAGTTGGGCATAGCTGCAGCCTGCTTCACGCACCCAAAAAATCGGGTCGTAACCGCCGCCGTCGCCCTGGGGCACCGTGAGGATCGTGCCGCGACAGATGCCCTGGGCTTCGAGGACGGTTTCCCCCGCTGGATTGGCCAGAGCCATGGCGCTGTTGAAGCTGGCACTCCGATACGGCGTGTCGCCCAACGCTTGCAACAGTCGTGCCACCCGCTCGGGGTCGCTGCTGGCGTAGCGGGCCGAATAGAGGCCCGGTGCACCCTCGAGTGCGTCGACTTCCAGCCCCGAGTCGTCGGCCAGGGCCCAGTGGCCCGTGTGGCGTGCGACCGCTTCGGCTTTGAGTCGCGCGTTGGCCAGGTAGGTGCTGCCGGTCTCTTCGATCGCAAGACCGTCGGGCTGCATCTGCACGGATAACGGCAGATCGCTCAGCATCAGGGCGATCTCAGCAACCTTGTGGGGGTTACCGCTGGCGATCACCAGCACCCGAATCGGGCCCTGAACCCCAGGGCGATGGTGATCGGCCAGCCGGTTCAAGCGCGCTGCGCATCGGGCACGTCATTGTGTCGCAGCGGCAGTCACTCCCGCTGAGTGGGGTGTGGAACCGGCCGGGTTGAACAGTCCACCCCCCGAACAGGTCCGGAGGTACCGGTTCCAGTGCAACGCTACGGAGTCTTTTGGGGCTTAGCGAGGATAGGAACGCCCACAATCAGCAGCCCCTGACAGCTGACCGTCGCCCCAGATCGCCTTAGCTTGATGCTTAAGGTCCTGGGGCAGCAGCCGAATGAACGCCTCGCTGGTGCTGCAGAACTTGCTGTCCCCACCGGTGCTGTTTTTTGCACTGGGACTGCTGTCGGTGGCCTTGCGCTCGGATCTGGAGATCCCGGCCCCCTTGCCCAAGCTGTTTTCGCTCTATCTGTTGCTGGCGATCGGCATCAAGGGGGGTATGGAGCTGCAGCACAGCGGCCTGGGCGGTGCCGTGCTGCTGACCCTGTCGGCCTCGTTGGCCATGGCGGTGTTGGTGCCAATCAGCAGTTTTGCGGTGCTCCGCACCCGTTTGGACACGTACAACGCCGCTGCCGTCGCGGCCGCCTATGGCTCAATCAGCGCTGTCACCTTCATTACTGCCGAAACCTTTTTGGGAGCCCTGGGAGTGGGCTTTGACGGCTTCATGGTGGCTGCCCTGGCCCTGATGGAATCGCCAGCCATCATCATTGGTCTGTTGTTGGTCCGTCTCACAGCACCGCGTCAGGGCGCCCAGGACCAAGGACTGCGCTGGGGTGCGTTGCTGCACGAGGCCTTTCTCAACAGTTCGGTTTTGTTGCTGGTTGGCTCGCTGTTGATCGGTTATTTGAGCGCGGCATTCAGTCCCTCGGGGCTGGCCAAGATGTTGCCCTTTACCGAACAACTGTTTTATGGAGCCCTCAGTTTCTTTCTGCTGGACATGGGCATCGTGGCAGCGCAGCGGCTGCGGGAGCTCAGGGCCGCAGGAGCCTTTCTGATCAGCTTTGCCTTGCTGGCCCCCCTGTTGCACGCTGCCATCGGTCTGGCAGTTGCCGCTCTGCTGCACCTGCCCCAGGGCGATGCGCTGCTGTTCATGGTGCTCTGTGCCAGCGCCTCGTACATCGCCGTGCCAGCGGCCATGCGCATGACGGTTCCCCAGGCCAATCCCAGCCTTTACATCACCTCATCGCTGGGACTGACCTTCCCGTTCAACATCGTTGTCGGAATCCCGCTGTACATGGCTGCCGTGCAGCGTTTCATCCCCGCCACCTGACGTCATCCACCATGAAACGACTCGGCTTGATCGTCAGTGAGCGGGAGCTTGAACGCCTGTGTGAAGCCCTCAGGCAGGGGGGGGCACCTGGGTATTCGGTGCTGCGTCACGTCACCGGCCTGGGCCATGGCGGGGCCGTGTCCGAGGGCATGGAATTCAGTGGTTTTGGCGCCAATACCCATGTGATCGTCTTCTGCGAGCCGTCTCAGCTGGCGCCGATCCAGGCCGCCGTCAAACCGTTATTGGCGTATTTCGGTGGTGTCGGCTTCGTCTCTGACGCAGAACGGCTTTGAGAACTGCAGCCCTCGACACCGTCGCCACACCTGTGACGGTCCGTCCGCCAAGCGTTGCCTAACGTTTTGCGATGCGCTGATTAGTAGCGCTTATCAATGGCAGCGGAAACCTTGATCGTGACAGTGCCCCAAATGTCTTGACGGAGGGTTTAGCCGCAGACCATGGTTGTGAGCGAACATTCCACCCCCCTCCACAAGGAGCAGGTAATGGCAAACGAAACCATGGGCATTGCCCTCGGCATGATCGAGACCCGCGGTCTGGTTCCCGCGATCGAGGCTGCCGACGCGATGACCAAGGCTGCCGAAGTGCGCCTCATCGCCCGCGAATTCGTCGGCGGCGGCTACGTCACCGTGATGGTGCGTGGTGAAACCGGTGCTGTGAACGCCGCTGTGCGTGCTGGCGCCGATGCCTGTGAGCGCGTTGGCGACGGTCTCGTGGCTGCCCACATCATCGCCCGCCCCCACCGCGAAGTTGAGCCGGCTCTGGCTGGAAGCGCTGGCTTCGTTGGTTCGAAGGACTGAGGTCGGCTGATTCAGCCGGCTGTTAAGCCGCAGGGCTGAATCGCTGCATCGACTGACATCCCCTTATCCGACCCAACTGGAGAACCTCCATGAGCAAGAAGTACGACGCTGGGGTCAAGGAGTACCGCGACACGTATTGGACTCCTGATTACGTCCCCCTCGACACCGATCTGCTGGCCTGCTTCAAGTGCACCGGCCAGGAAGGTGTGCCCCGCGAGGAAGTGGCCGCCGCTGTGGCTGCTGAATCCTCGACCGGTACCTGGTCCACCGTGTGGTCCGAGCTCCTCACCGATCTCGACTTCTACAAGGGCCGCTGCTACCGCATCGAAGACGTTCCTGGTGACAAGGACGCCTTCTACGCCTTCATCGCCTACCCCCTCGACCTGTTCGAAGAAGGGTCGATCACCAACGTGCTGACCTCTCTGGTCGGCAACGTGTTCGGCTTCAAGGCCCTGCGCAACCTTCGCCTGGAAGACATTCGCTTCCCGATGGCGTTCATCAAGACCTGCATGGGTCCGCCGAACGGCATCCAGGTCGAGCGTGACCGCATGAATAAATACGGTCGCCCTCTGCTGGGTTGCACCATCAAGCCGAAGCTCGGTTTGAGCGGCAAGAACTATGGCCGTGTGGTGTATGAGTGCCTGCGCGGTGGTCTCGACTTCACCAAAGACGACGAGAACATCAACTCCCAGCCGTTCCAGCGCTGGCAGAACCGTTTCGAGTTCGTCGCCGAGGCTGTTCGCCTGGCCGAGCAGGAGACCGGTGAGAAGAAGGGTCACTACCTGAACTGCACCGCCGCCACTCCTGAAGAGATGTACGAGCGGGCCGAGTTCGCCAAGGAACTCGGGCAGCCGATCATCATGCACGACTACATCACCGGTGGTTTCACCGCCAACACCGGTCTGGCGAAGTGGTGCCGCAAGAACGGCATGCTGCTGCACATCCACCGCGCCATGCACGCGGTGATCGACCGTCACCCCAAGCACGGCATTCACTTCCGTGTGCTGGCCAAGTGCCTGCGCCTGTCTGGTGGTGACCAGCTGCACACCGGCACCGTGGTCGGCAAGCTTGAGGGCGACCGTCAGTCGACCCTGGGTTACATCGACCAACTGCGCGAATCCTTCGTTCCCGAAGATCGCAGCCGCGGCAACTTCTTCGATCAAGACTGGGGCTCCATGGGCGGCGTGTTCGCCGTGGCCTCCGGTGGTATCCACGTCTGGCACATGCCGGCCCTGGTTGCCATTTTCGGCGACGATTCGGTGCTGCAGTTTGGTGGTGGTACCCACGGTCACCCCTGGGGTTCGGCTGCTGGTGCAGCGGCCAACCGCGTGGCCCTCGAAGCCTGCGTCAAGGCACGCAACGCCGGTCGCGAGATCGAGCGCGAAGGCCGCGACATCCTCATGGAAGCTGCGAAGCACAGCCCTGAGCTGGCCATCGCTCTCGAGACCTGGAAAGAGATCAAGTTCGAGTTCGACACCGTCGACAAGCTCGACGTTCAGTGATCGTCTGCTGAGGTGTTTTTGGAGTCATGCCGTCATGACATGACTCCAAACCAGCACCGATCCAGCCGGAACGACTATCTGCCTTCACACCGTTGAGGGCAAACACCACTTTCCCCCAAGGATCCCCATGCCCTTCAAGAGCACCGTGGGTGACTATCAAACAGTCGCCACCCTGGAGACTTTCGGCTTCCTCCCGCCGATGACCCAGGACGAGATCTACGACCAGATCGCCTACATCATTGCCCAGGGTTGGAGCCCGCTCGTCGAGCACGTCCACCCCAGCCGCTCCATGGCCACCTATTGGTCCTATTGGAAACTGCCCTTCTTTGGTGAGAAGGATCTGAGCGTCATCGTCAATGAGCTCGAGGCCTGCCATCGGGCCTACCCCGACCACCACGTTCGCCTGGTGGGCTACGACGCCTACACCCAAAGCCAGGGTGCTTGCTTCGTGGTGTTCGAGGGCCGCTGATTCGTCAGCGTTTCTCACAACGTTGAAAGCGGGTCCCGACAAGCCGTTGGGACCTCCTTTCCGCCGCAGTGCGGGCCACAGGCCTGGTGCTGCACCTCTTTTGCACTTCCATTCGACGGGCGGTCATGGCCAGCACATCTAGGCGGGAAGCAGCTCTCGAGCGTCGCAAGGCGCTCACGAGCGGCGGTAAGAAATCCGCTGGCCGGTACACATCGGCTCCGAGCCGGGTTCGTTCGGCCGCCGATGCCCGTCCCAGTCGCACGGCAACGCCGGCTGCCGCACCCTCCACCCCAGCGGTGGTTGTCGCTGCTGCCGCACCGGCCGCTGTTGCGCCCCGTCCCAGCCGCAGCCTGAGTGCTCCGGCCTCAACACCGCGCCGCAGTGGTGGCGCACGGATCAGCAATCCCAGCCGTGAACTGGTGCTTGCACGCCGCGAGGCCTTGAGCCGCTCAGGTAAACGCGCCAATACCGCCAAAGACCGCACCCGCACCGATCTGGGTGTCGTTCGCCCCACCGCAACCACCGCCCCTGCTGCAGCACCGGCTCCTGCGGCACCGGCCAATCCCCCTGCCAGCAAGCCCTGTTCCTGTCAGGACAGCACCCGCACGACCACCCGCCTGAGCCTCTCGAGCAATGGCGGCGGCAGCGATCGCCGCGGCGTGCAGCGCAAGGTCAATGCCCAGCACAACCCCAGCAGGGCCCTGGTGCTCGCCCGCCGCGAAGCCCTGGCCAAGCGTGGCAAGTCGGCCAGCACGGCCAGCAAGAGCGGTCCTGCGGCCATGGCCCGTCAAATCAATCCCGATCTGAGCGGTCGCGACCTGGCTCAAAAGGTCCGCGAGCTCAAAAGCAAGAGTGGGTCTGCCGGTGCCAGCCGAGGTGGCGGCACCCGGCCCTCAGGCCCCAATCGTCACGGTGCCAAGCAAGCCGCCGCTGCCGATGCCCACTGGAAGGTTGGCGTCAGCGAAACGACCGCCGGTCAGGTTGTGACCGGCACCCAGGCCAACCGCTCCCCCAAAACCACGGGCAATGAGGCGGCCACCTGCCGCCCGATTACTGGCACTGAGTACCTCGGTGCCGAGGTCTTCCAAACCTTCTGCGGGACTGGTCCTGCCACGTCCCAACCCGCCAAGGTGCGCGTCACTGCCACCACCCATGGCAATCGGGTGACTGGCAACGAAGTGGGTCGTTCCGAGAAGGTGACCGGCGATGAGCCCGGCACCTGCAAGAACGTCACGGGCACCGAATACGTCTCGGCCAATCAATCGTCCGCCTATTGCGGTGGCGCCAACCCCAGCCCCCGCAAGGTGGGCCGTAGTCAGACCATCGGCGGGCAGCCCGTGTCCGGTGTGATGGTCGGCCGTAGCAGCAAGGTCACTGGCGATGAGCCTGGTTCAGGCCTGCAGTTGACCGGCGATCAATACCTTGGCGCCGAACCTGTGGTTCCCGGTCGCGCGCCGACCAAAGTGGCCAATCAGCAGACCCTGCGCGGCACCGGCGTCACCGGCACCGCCGTCGGCCGCAGCGAGCGTGTGACCGGCGATGAGCCCGGCAGCTGCCGCAACATCACCGGCGACGAGTACATCGGTGCCCAGCAGTACGGCGAGTTCTGCGCTGCCAAGCCTGCGCCCGAACCCCCCAAAGTTGGGTTCAGCGTCACCAATCGTGCCCAGGTTGTCAGCGGCACTCGCACCGGACGCTCGAACAAGGTCACCGGCGACGAACCCGGTACCTGCAAGGTGGTCACCGGCACCCCCTATGCCGGACTTGAGCAGGCCAGCGACTATTGCGCGACACCGGCCGTGCGCGCGATTCGTGAGCGCACCCCTGTGCGTGGTTCGAACCGGATGAGCGGCATCCAGCCGGGCATCGGTGGTTCTCTGACCGGGGCCGAGCGGGGCGCTTGTGAAGACGTCACCGGAACCCCTTACATCGGTGCCGATCAGCAAGCTGCGGTCTGTGGTGCTGCATCCAGCACCGATGCCGACTTCCCCCAACCCCTGGAGCAGGCTCCCTGGCAGCGATTCAGCGTGCAATCGCCCGCCCGTGCCGCCCATACGGATCGCCAGCGCGGCGGTGTCACCGGGACGAGTTACGAGCAAGGCAACCGGATTACCGGCCCTTTTGACATGGCCGGTGACAAAGTCACCGGCACCGAACAGTTCCGCTTTGACCGCCGTGGTGCCCAACTGGCTCGTGGTCCGGTCGAAGCGACGGCTGAAGCCGAAGGTTCCCAGCGCCCCCTGTCACGGGTCACCGGCGAAGGCATCTCTGCCGGGTTGCGCATCACGGGTGATGACTGGGACCGCAACGCACGAGTCACCGGTACCGAAGGTGCCTCGGCCCGTCGCCGCAACCCCACCCGCACCGGCGCACCCAGGCCGGCCATGGCCATGGTCCAGGCCAAGCGCAACGATGAAGTCCCCGAACCGGTGAGTCGCGTCACTGGCTCCAGTGGCAACACCACCGCTGGTTCCCTGATCACCGTCTCGGGCGGAGCCCGCGGCTGAGGCCCTGATGCGGCCTTCCGATCCCAGATTCAGCAAGCCCCAGGCGCCGACGGCTCCCACCCGTCGCAGCCTGGCACTGCTGAACCAGCAGAGCCTTGATGTGCCTGCTGCACCACAACCTGCGACCCTGCAGGCTCCTGCTGCGTTGAACTCACGCCGCCTGCGCCCCGCCCGTCCGATGCGACCTGCGCGACCCCGGCCGGATGGCTCGTTGCATCCGCTGAGCGACCCTGTCGCCAACGCAGCCCTTCAGGTCTATGACAGCCAGGTCAAAGACGCCTTTGACCGCATCGTGCCTGTGCTGAAGCACATTGCTGCGCTACAGCACGACGATGACTTCATCGCCAAGGCGCAACAACTGGCGAAGGGCGAACTGGGCTTCGAGCTGCCCCGGCCGATTCTGGAAACGGCATGGGTCACCCAACTCGACATGCGCACCCTGTTCGCCTGGTGCGTGTTCGAGACCTACGGACTGACCAGCTCAGCATTTTTTGATCAGGATCCACTGCAGGCCAAGCCAGGGAGTCCTGCCGCTGAGACCTTTAATGCCTTTCTGCTGTCCTGCGGCTTCCATCTCCTCGACGTCACCCCCTGTGCTGATGGTCGCTTAGCCCATGCCATTGCCTATGCGCTGCGTCTGCCGTTCGCGTCGGTTCGGCGGCGCTCCCATGCCGGTGCCCTGTTCGATGTTGAAAACACGGTGAACCGCTGGGTTAAAACCGAACACCGTCGCTACCGCGAGTGCCTGCCGAATCCGGCCCACGACGACACCCGCTACCTCAAGGTCGTTCTCTACCACTTCAGTTCCAAGGATCCAAGCCACGAGGGCTGCGCCGCCCATGGCAGCAACGACGCCCTCGCCGCGAGCAGTGGATTGGGGCGCCTCAATGATTTCCAGCAGGCTGTCGAAAACAGCTTTTGCTGTGGCGCTTCGGTCGATCTGCTGTTGATGGGCATCGACACCGACACCGATGCCATCCGGGTCCATGTTCCCGGCATGGATGGCAGCACCAATCTGGAACGTTGGCTTGACGCGCCTGAGGCCTATGCGGCCACCGCCAGCCTGGCCGCCGACCAAGCCCGAGTTCTTCTCGAACAACTCGTGCGCGACGCCGCCGCCTCTGCCCCCGATCCCGGCATGGTGCGGCTGATCGCCCGGCTGCTGGAGAACAACTTCTCCCAGATCGATTATGTGCGCCAGTTCCATGCCGGCGCCTACGCCGATGCAGGTCATTCCGAGCGCTTTATCGGTGTCGGTATCGGCTTCAAGGAAATCCATCTGCGCAACCTCACCTATTTCGCCTACATGGACACGGTCGAGGAGGGTGCTCCCGATCTCGACGTGGGTGTCAAGATCTTCAAGGGTCTCAATGTGTCCCGTGGCTTGCCGGTTCCCGTCGTTGTGCGATTCGATTACAACGGCCAGGTGCCCGGCGCCCGTGAGCGCGCCATTGTGCGCGCCCAGCGAGTACAGCACGCCATCGAGCAGCGCTATGCCGACCTGGTGGGCCAAGGTCTGCTTCATGCCCTGTTGACAGTGCGCGATCAGGAACGGCACGCACCCGCTGAAGCGGTAGGTTCCACCATCAGCTTCGCGACTGTGGGAGGCCACTGAGATGTTGATCTGCAAGGTCGTCAAACCCCTGGTCTCCACCAACCGCATTCCCGATTTCGAGCACAAGCATCTGCTTGTTGTGCTCGATGGCAGCACCCAAAAGGTGGCAGTCGATGCCGTGGGCTGCATCCCTGGTGATTGGGTGATCTGTGTGGGCAGTTCAGCTGCCCGTGAAGCGGCAGGGAGCAAGTCCTATCCCAGCGATTTGACCATCGTTGGCATCATTGATCACTGGGACCCGGACGCGGCCAAGCAGGGGGGAGCCAAGTAATGGAAATCATGCAGGTCACCGGCTCGCTGGTCTGTACTCAACGGGTGGCCGGTCTCAAGCACTGGAACTTGCGCGTGCTGCGGACAACGAAAGGCAAGTTGAATGTCGCTGTCGACCCGGTCGGGGCTTCCCCGGGCAACTGGGTGTTTACGGCCAGCGGCTCGGCGGCTCGGTTTGCCTGCGGTGACCCTGACACCTACACCGATCTGACCATTGGCGGGATCATCGATTTCTGGGAACCCGATGGGTAAAGCCACCGTTGCACCTTGTCGCTGACGCCAGCGCCCCATCACCCCGCCCACTGACTGACCCACGCCATGGCCACCCCTGCCAAACCCACGCCTGCTTCGGCCCCTGCGGCGGCTGCCAAGCCCGATGGGGGTCAGCCGGCCCCAACTGATCCGCAGGTGGTCACACCAGAGGTGCTGCCTGCTGCAGCCAGCACCGAGCCCGCTGCCACCAGTGGCAGCCGTAGCGCGTCACGGTCTGCCGCATCGCGGCGCACCGTGACCACCAAAGCCAGCAGCAGCCGCAACGCCAGCTCCAGTGCTGGCGGATCCGGTGGCACCACTCCCCCCCGTTCAACTTCCGCAACCCCCACTCCCATGGCTTCCACCGTTCAGGGCATTGCCCTCGGCATGATTGAAACCCGCGGTCTGGTGCCTGCGATCGAAGCGGCCGATGCCATGACCAAGGCAGCCGAAGTCACCATGATTGCCCGCGAATTCGTGGGTGGTGGTTACGTCACCGTGTTGGTTCGCGGCGAAACGGGCGCGGTCAACGCCGCCGTGCGCGCTGGTGCCGACGCTTGCGAGCGCGTTGGTGACGGTTTGGTGGCAGCGCACATCATTGCCCGCCCCCATGGTGAAGTCGAGCCCGTTCTTGGCGCTTCGGGCAATCGCCGCGCATGATCGCCATGGACGCCGTTCATCCGCGCGTCATGGGTTATCTCGGTCGCGCCCTGAGCCTTGAGCTCACTGCTGTTCAGCAGTACATGACCCAGGCTTCCCTGGTTGAACTCTGGGACGATCACGACTCTGCAGCCCGATTCCGCCAGGAAACGGTTGAAGAGATGCGCCATGCCGAAGCGATCGTGCAACGCATGCTGGCTCTGGGAGTCGCCCCGGCGGCATCCCAGCTCCGCCCGGCCGGCCATGCCCACGATCTGGCTGGTTTGCTCCGTCTCGATGCTCAACTCGAGGCTGACTTGATTGCGTTGTACGGAGATGCGGTGCGCTTTTGCGTTCTCATTGGCGATGGGGTGCACCGAGATTTCTTCACGGGTCTGGTCGATGATGAGCAGCACCACGCCCGCGACATCGAGGCCTGGCTGCAGCACTTGGATTTCGCAGTTGCCGGCAATCGCTGGCATCATGAGCGCGCCACCTTTTAATGCTTGACGCTGTCCCAGCGCTGGCGCCCACCTGATCACGCCCTGAGCCGTTGATTTGAGCGACACCCTGCCGCTACCGCTGCAACTCACCTGGTTGATCCCGGTGTACGGCTTCAGTGGCATGGTGCTGTCACTGCCTTGGGCGACCGGCTGGATCAAACGCAACGGTCCGCGCCCCGCCGCCTATCTCAATCTGCTGGTCACCTTGCTGGCCGTGTTGCATGGCAGCTTGGTGATTCGCGACGTGCTGTTGATCGGTCCTCAGCATCTCGATTTTTCCTGGTTCCAGGCCGCCGATCTCAACCTGCGCATCGGTTTTGATCTGTCCTTGACCAACCTGGCGGCGCTGGAGCTGGTCACGACCATGAGCCTGATCTGTCAGGTGTTCGCCTTGGGCTACCTTGACAAAGAGTGGTCCCTGGCCCGCTTTTATGCCCTGGTTGGCTTTTTTGAGGGGGCCATGAGCGGTGTTGTTCTCAGCAGCAACCTGTTCATGAGCTATTTCCTGCTGGAAATGCTCACCCTCTCCACCTATCTGCTGGTGGGATTTTGGTACGCCCAACCCTTGGTGGTCACCGCCGCCCGCGACGCCTTTCTGACCAAGCGGGTTGGCGATGTGCTGTTGCTCATGGGTGTGGTGGCCCTCGCCGCATGGTCTGGATCGCTCGAGTTCAACGACCTCTATGCCTGGGCCGCTGATGCGAGGGCCAACGGCACCATGTCCGCCCTGGCGGGCACCCTGCTGGGGCTCGGGCTCATTGCGGGGCCGATGGGCAAATGCGCACAGTTCCCCATGCATCTCTGGCTCGATGAGGCGATGGAGGGTCCCAACCCAGCCTCGATTCTGCGCAATTCGGTTGTGGTGACCTGCGGGGCGATCGTGCTGCTCAAGCTGATGCCAGTGGTGGCTCCCCTCTCGCCGCTGGCAACCCAGGTCCTGCTGGTGGTGGGTGCCATCAGCGCCCTGGGTGGAGCCTTGGTCGCGTTGGCGCAGGTGGATCTGAAGCGGGCGTTCAGTTACGCCACCACCTCGACCCTGGGGCTCATCTTTGTTGCGATTGCCCTGCAGCTGCCGGGGATTGCCTTGCTGTTCTTGTTTGCCCACGGCCTGTCGCGCGCGTTGCAATTCATGGGTGTGGGTAGCGTCATCGCCTGCACCAACTGCCAGGACCTCACCGAGTTGGGGGGCATCGGCACGCGCATGCCCGCCACGTTGCTGGCGTTTCTGGTCGGTGGCGCCGGTGCGACCGGCGTGCTGCCTCTGGGGTGTTTTTGGTGCTTCGGGTTGGTTCTGAACACCCTGCTCCCCGACGCTCCCGGCCTGGCGGCACTGTTCTTGCTGACCAATCTGCTCGCCACTGCCAATGTGACCCGTGTGATTCGAGCCGTCTTCCTGGGCCCAGTGATGCCCAAGACCCGGCGCACCCCCGAGTCGAATTGGTTGATGGCCCTGCCGATGGTCAGCCTGACCGTCGTGGTGGTGTTGCTGCCCTGGATCCTGCAGCGTCTTGATCCGGTCCCCGGCATTGGCGCTTTTTCGCCGATGGTGGCCCTGATGGTTCTCGGCAGCGGTCTTGCCGGCATCATCGTTGGCTTCCTGTTGCCTCAGGACCAGTTCTGGTCGCGCTCCAAGGCGTCATGGCTGCGCATCATTCAGGATCTGTTGGCCTATGACTTCTACACACCCGAGCTTTACCGACGCATCATCGTGATCCCGGTGGCTGGACTGGCCCGATTGACGCTCTGGGTCGATCGCACGCTGATCAAGGGCCTGGTTGATGGCGTCGGACGGCTATCACTGTCAAGCGCAGAGGGCCTCAAGCTCACGGTCAGCGGTCAGCTCCAGAGCTACGTGCTGACCCTCATCGTCGGCATCGTGCTGTTGCTGGCAGCCCTGCAGTGGATCTGGGGAGGGGCCACCTGATGCTGCTGTCCGCCCTGCTGTTG
>VGQR01000013.1 GCA_016882345.1 Cyanobacteria bacterium K_DeepCast_35m_m2_023 | reverse complement strand
TAATTGAACCCCAAATCGCAGGCCTCCTCCAGAAGAATATTCACGGATTTATTATCGATGAACCGCTCGCCAGATAGATTCAAATATGTCGGACATACTATGTTTGGGAAAAGATGACTTCTTGGATAGCTTGATTGAAACCTTACAACAGAAGGATAGGATTCTCGCTCGAAAACATAATCTAATTTGCGGATATTAGCAATAGCCTTTTCACGGTCTATTGCGTCTAAGGCGTTAGCCAGATCTGTTCTATTTGAAAAAATTCGAGCTAGAGAATTGCTAACATGAAGATGTCCTGCCTGAATAAGAGTTCGTACGCGTTCTTGGCTGCCTAGATTCATACGAAGCAAATACTTGATTGCAGATTCCAATCTTTTTTGGGATGACGCAATGCAGAAATCGACTTCGTTTTATATTGTAAACTTTGAATCATCGAATGCATCGGAAAGCCGAGCTGATGATCACTATAAAAAACAGGATTTGTAGAGCCCAACGCATCAGCCATATTTTGAAATCCAAGAGCATGTAAATCAACCGTTATAGGGCGAAAGGGAGACCCCAAAAGCTCCTTGATAACAGGATTAGCACTTGCTGGCTCGACGGACCTTATACAAAATGCAATAGGCATCAAGAATCTAAGACCTCCGGTTTTTGGAACATGGTAAAAGAAGAGCGAATATGGATTACTGCAATTAAAATAAGATGGAATAAAATCGTATCCGATAGCTTTTGACCGATCAATAAGTTTCTCGAGTCGAACCAAAGCACCAGGCTCAAGTCTCAAAGATTTAAGCATGTTCATTATAACAAATTCGGTTATTTGATATTAACATAAAATGCATATTACATTATATTATTCACCCCTGGCCTTTTCCGCGAGACTCGCTTTGCGGAACCCGAGACTATTAACAAGACCAAGTCTCAAGACATCTGACCTTGTACCGTGCGCATTAACAACTTCATCAACAAACCTTCCCTCTAGCCGAAATCCGCACTTTTCAAAAGCATGGCTGCTGGCATTGTTTTCAGCATAGATACCCGCGCACAATTTGTGAAGGCCAAGCTGCAGCAGTGCCCAGTCTCTAACTAGCGCGATGGCCTCGGTAGCCAACCCCAGCCCCCAGGAGCCGCGATCGCCGATGAACAGGCTAATATCGGCACGCAGGTGGATCGGATGGATCGGGCCGAGTTTGATGTTTCCGATGTGGCGGTCCTGCTGATCGCGGCGACAAATTGCCCACCAGGGGCTGGTGGGGTCGGTGCCATGGGCCTGCCAATACGCCCGCACCGATTCGAGGGTCTGGGGTTCAAAACGCGTTTCCAAACACGCATTGACCGCTGGGTCGTTCAACCAGCCCACGTAGGTGTCGGTGAGGTCGTCGCCGATGACAGGTCGCAGCAAAAGCCGCGCACTGGACAAGGTAGTCATTGCTCAAGACGAATCGGCAGGCCAGCATTGCGAATGTGCGATCGGCACTGCATCGGGTTTTGATCCCGCTGGCTGAAAAAGGTGCCCGCAGCCACAGCCGCGGCTCCGGCTTGGTAACCGGCCACAAAATGTTCAGCGCGGCCGCAGCCACCAGAGGCAATCACTGGCACAGAAACCGCACCTCGCATGGCACGCACTAGTTCAAGGTCGAGACCCTCGCCGGTACCGTCACGGGCAATTGCGGTTACCAACAGCTCCCCCACACCTCGCGCAACCGCCTCTTGAGCCCATCTTACAGGGCCCAGGGCCGCGGCCTGCTGGCCGGCCTCAGCAAAGACCTGCCAGCCCTGATCGCCGCCTGGGCGAACATCTACGCTAAGCACCACGCACTGGGCGCCATAGGCCGAGGCAACCTGGTCGATCAGGCCTGGCGACGCCAGGGCGCCGCTATTGAGCACCACCTTGTCTGCGCCGCGATCGAGCAACTGCTGAACCTGATCAAAATTGCGAATACCGCCCCCGACAGCTAGCGGGGTGGCCAAGGTTGCCGCCATGGTCGTCACCGTCTCCAGCAGCACCGACCAGCTCTGCTGGGTGCGCTCCAAATCAACCAGCACCAGCTCGTCGGCGAGCTGGGCTTCGTAGATCTTGGCCTGGGACAGGGGGTCACCAATGGGCCTGCGAGAACCGAACTGGCGGGTCACCACCAGCACCGGCCGGGGGCCACGAAAGCTGGTCTGCAGGGCTAACTGCAGCTTGGGGATCAGGCGGCGTTTGAGCATGGCCCAAGTGCAAGGAAATTCTCGAGCAGCCGACGCCCCAGCTTCTGGCTTTTCTCGGGGTGGAACTGCATGCCCCAGACATTGCGCCGGGCGTCACCAACCACAGCCGTGAAGGAGCCGCCGTAGTCACAGCTGGCCAGAGCAAGCTCGGGCTGGGCTGGGTAGAACGCAAAACTGTGCACGAAATACACATCGCCGCCCTGGGGAAAACCCGTCGCCAATGGCAGCCCGGGGTCCTGCCAATGCACTGCATTCCAGCCGACATGCGGCAGCACCAGATCACCGCCAACCGCCAATGGACGCACGGCACCAGCGATCAGATCCAGTCCCATCACCGGCTCACCATCGACGCTGCCCTCCAATCCACTACTGGCAAGCAGCTGCATCCCCAGGCAGATGCCTAACAAGGGGCGCCCAGTCGGCAACCAGGTTTGTCGAATCCAGTCATGCCAACCGAGCCGCTGCAAAGCTGCCATCCCGGCTTGGAACGAACCCACCCCAGGGAGCATCAAATGGGTGAAGCCAACATCAACCTGGTTCAGCGGCGGTGGCGCAGCGATACGGCTGTAGCTCACACCCAGCCGATCGAGTGAGGCACCCACCGATCCCAGGTTGCCGAGACCGGCCTCAATAACCAACACCCGCTCCGCAGCCATTACACCCCACAACCCGAGGCAGAACCACAGCTCGCACAGGTCTGGGCCCAACGGCCGACCTGTTCCTCAGCATCGGCAGGATCCAGGCCATCGCCACGGCTCCACTGGTCGAAATCAGGCGTTCTCTCCCCAGGCTCAATCACAGCCGGGTCGAACTGCCAGGGGGACACCTGATGACCGATGGCAATGGCGTGGAATTCCTCTTCGTCGAGACCGACATACTCAAGGAAGAGGTCAAGGCTTGGAGGACGCTTGCCTTCAAACTGGCGAATCATGGCCTTCGCCTCATCTTGGGTGATGCGTTGATTGCGCAAGTCGATGGCCGCCAAATGGGTGGGACGCGTGTAACCACGCTTGATGTATTTAATGTAATCACGCACACCCTGCATCCAGCACTCGATTTTCTCGTAATTGAACTCAGCGGGAACATTTTCGACAACATCTCCCCTCCAGTCAAGCTCGGCACGGATCTTTTCGACTTGCATCTTCACATCCCATGGAATGTAGCTTCCCAGGCAGACAGAACGGTAGCCGAGTTGGCGCAAGTCGCGCAGAGGCGGATAGCGAAAGGGCTCAAGATCGCGCTCCTCCAAATAGCCATCAAGGCGGATCAACATGTCCTCAGCCGAAATGCCCAAGTTGACGTAACGATTGAACCGCTCCTCATCCACCTCTTCTGGCTGGTCGTAGTTGTAATAAGCGGTGTATTCAGCCGATGGCTCACCCCAGAAGATCAGGGGAACCTGCTCCTTGATCGCCACCTGCATGGGGTACGCAAAGATGCCGGTGTGGCAATGCCAACAAAAATCGCCCTTTTCCAGAAAGGCCTGCAGCATCAGTCGCTGCACCACCTTCCAGCTGGGGGTGAAGTCATGCACATCAACACCGAGCTTGCGGAAGACGCGGTCGCAGTTGGCGCGAAGATTTGGCCGCAAAAAGCCATGGTTGAAGCGCACCACCAGAGGCTTGAGCCCCGGATAGCGCTTCATCAAGTAGTAGAGAGTCCAGGTGCTGTCTTTGCCGCCACTGAACGGCACCAAACAGTCATAGCGGTAGCGGCCGCGGTACTCAGCGACCAGAGCATCGAGCTGCTGCAGGCGTTCGCTCCAGTTGATCTCGGCCTTGACCTCCTGGGCACGGCAAACATTGCAGATGCCGTTGGCATCCAGAACCAGGGTTTCGTGGGTTTCTGGCAGCAGACAGCGGTTGCAGCGCTTCAACACAGTGGAGAAGGGTGTGCCCATGGGTGTCGGCTCAGCGCGGCCAGCAGCGTGGATCGAGACTATTACGGTCGTGCCAAGCCCAGCGGTCTGGATCACCGATCTGCCAAGGGTCAGCAGAGCAGTGCCAGGCCCGCAGCAGCGCCTCAAGCTCGGCCGTGCTGGTCAGACCGACGACGGCGGCCTCGAGGCCAGTGCAGCGGCGCGCAAAAGCCAGCGCCAAGGCCAAGAGCGTGACGCCCTGGCTGGCTGCCCAGGCTTCGAGACGATCGTGATGCAGGCGGAAGGCCGGATCAACCCATTGCGGCCAACGGTTTGCCGGTGTCAGCAACAGGCCTTGGAGATAAAGGCTGCGCGCATGGATCGCCACACCGGCTGCATGCAGCCGCTCGATGGTGCCATCACGCCATGGGCGTTGGTCATAGACGGAGAGGGGCAGCTGCACCAACTGCAGGTGTTGCAGCGGCAGCGCCTCAAGCTCGCTGCCGCTGTAGATCGAGACGCCAATACGACGCACCAGATGGCGTTGCTGCAGGCCTTGCAACCAAGCCAGCAGGCGATCGCCATCGGGGCGCGTCAGGTCAGAGGCCTGGTGCAGCAAAAAACCATCAAGCTGGGCACAGCCCAGTCGCGACAGGCTCTGCTGCAGCGCCTGCTCCCAGAGGTGTTCCACGGCTGCATCAAACGGGGCTGGCGACTGCGCCGGCAATTTGCTGATCAGCCCAAAAGGATGGCTCGCTGGAAGACAGTCCCCCAGAACCACCTCGGCCTCGCCATAGGCCTGGGCCGTGTCGAGCCAGCGAACGGCGCCGTCGTCGGCGGCGGCGGTCAGCAGGTCGGACACCTCGCGGCGGCCCACCTGACCAGCCATGTTGGTGACCCCGTAGGCCAAGCCAAATTGAGCCGTGCCCAGAGACAGCCCGACCTCGTTCATAGCAACTGAGCGAGAACGGTAACGACACGCTGCTGGTCGTCATCGCTCAGGCCGGGAAACAACGGCAAGCTGATGGCGCTGGTGGCATAGGCCTCGGCAGCCGGATAGTCGCCGGGATTCCAGCCGAGCTGTCGGTAATAGGGCTGCAAGTGAACCGGCGAATAATGGAGCTGCACGCCGATGCCAGCTTCACGCAGGCCCTCGAACACGCGACGATGCTGGCCTGGCTGGGGATCCTGCAAACGGATCACGGCCAGATGCACGCTGGAGAGGCAATTCGCAGGGATGCGCAGAAGCCGCACCGGCAAATCGACAAGCAATCTTTGATAGCTCTGCAGCAGGCGGTTGCGTTCCTCGACAATGGCCTCGAGGCGCTGCAGCTGACTCAGGCCCAGCGCTGCCTGCAGGTCAGTCATCCGGTAATTGAACCCCAACTCCTGTTGTTCATAGGCCCAGGGTCCTGCTGCAGGCTGCACAAAACGGGCCGAATCCCGCTCGATGCCATGGCTGCGTAGGCGCGCCATGCGATCGGCAAACTCGCCGTCGTTGGTGGTGGCCATACCGCCTTCGCCGGTGGTGATGATCTTGACCGGATGAAAACTGAACACCGAGATGGTGCTGTGGCTGCAGCTGCCAACGGGATGGGCGCCGTAGCGGGCGCCGATGGCATGGCTGGCGTCTTCGAGCAGATGAATGCCATAACGCGCTGCAAGCTCAGCGATCGGCTGCATCGCACAACTTGTCCCGCACAGGTGCACCGGCACGATGACCTTGGGTAATCGACCAAGGCGATCGGCTCTCGTCAATTGGTCTTCGAGGCGGCCAGGATCCATGAGCCCAGTGGCGGGATCAATGTCAACAAAACCGACCTCTGCACCGCAGTAGCGAGCACAGTTGGCCGATGCCACAAACGTGATCGGCGACGTCCAGAGCCGATCATTTGGCCCCAAGCCCAGTGCCAGACAGGCCAGGTGCAACGCACTCGTCGCCGAATTCATTGCGACGGCGTACTGAGCATTCACCTGAGCCGCCACCGCCGCTTCGAAAGCGGGTACTGCGGGGCCCTGGGTCAGGAAAGGACTTTCCAGAACCCGACGCACCGCCTCGAGATCGGCAGGGGTAATGGTCTGGCGCCCGTAGGGAATGGATTGCACCGCTTAGACCGGCTGGAAGGCGGGGTCGACATGATCGCGAATCAGGGTACGGATCTGATCCACCGAAAGGAAATCCGGATTACTGACCGAGTCGTAGGCAAAACCCTCGGCGACAGGGGTCGCGCCGGTCGCATCGCAATACGGTCCGGGTGCACTGGAGCCAGATGTCGGCAAGATCGCGAAATAGCGTCCCAGATCAACGGTTGAGAACGAATCGCTGGCCGTGATCATCTCCTCATGAATTTTTTCACCAGGGCGGATGCCGGTGATCGGTTTGCTGCAATTTGGCCCAATCGCTTCGGCCACGTCCGAAATGCGGTAGCTGGGAATGCGTGGAACGAGCAATTCACCACCACGGGCCTGCTCCAATGCCCACATCACCATGGCAACACCATCATCGAGCGAAATGTTGAAACGCGTCATGCGCGGATCGGTGATCGGCAGCACACCACTGGCGGCACGATTCAAAAAGAAAGGAATCACCGAACCGCGCGAACCCATGACATTGCCGTAGCGCACTACCGAGAAGCGCAGACTGCGGGTACCGACGAAGTTGTTGGCCGCAATGAATAGCTTATCCGAGCATAATTTGGTGGCGCCATAAAGATTGACAGGCGCAGCGGCCTTGTCCGTCGACAACGCAACCACGCGCTGAACATCGCTATCGAGGCAGGCTTCAATCAGGTTCTGGGCACCAATGACATTGGTGCGAATGAACTCGAAGGGGTTGTATTCCGCAGCTGGCACCTGCTTGAGGGCAGCGGCATGCACGACCGTATCGATCCGCTCAAGCGCCCGGCTCAAGCGGCTTTGATCGCGGATATCGCCCAGGAAGAAGCGAAGCTGGGGATAGCGATCCTCCGGATAGAGCTGCTGAAGCTCCCACTGCTTCAGCTCATCACGGCTGAATACCACAACGCGGGCTATCTGCGGAAAACGTTGTAGGAGATGGCCAATGAAAGCCTTGCCAAAGCTTCCCGTAGCTCCGGTGATCAGCAGGCGGCTTTTGGTGTTGAAAGGCACGTTAGGGTACGCAGAAACGGGCAAGCGAGGTCGGAGAGCAATCAGCGACCGGGTGGATTGAGTATTGAGCTGGTGGCGTCAAACAGTCGCTGGAACACGGTGACGCTGCGCAGGTTGAAACTGACACTGGCTGTCATCCCTGGCTTGAGGGGATAGCTCCTCCCCTTGCTGATCAGCTGCTGCTGCTGCAGTTCCACGCCCACTGGAATCGCATAGGTGGGCGCCTGAATCGGGCTGGTGGGCTCGACAGAATCGCGCCCCACGCTAATCACCTTGCCTTTGAGAACACCGTAGCTAGAGGAGGGATAGCTGTCGATGTGCACATCGACAGTCATACCCGGATGGATGAAGCCGATCTGAGCGGCCGGCACATCGACCGAGGCTGTGAGCTTCTCACCGGGAATGATCTGGAAGACCTCATCGCCGGGGGCCACGGGCACCCCAGGCACCTTGACGCCGAGGCGAAACACATAGCCGCTCAGGGGAGCGCGCATGAGGCTGTTGCGGATGGCCTCCTGGGTCGCGCTGATCTCCGCCTGGGTGGAGCGCAGTTCATTGAGCTGGTCGGTATACGTTTGATTGTTTCGGCCTGAGAATTCGCTGCTGCTCTCGCGCAGGGCGGCCTCGAGTCGCTGCTGCTCCTGCTGGTTAGAGGCGTAATCAGCCTGCAGGTCGAGCAGTCGCTGACGGTGCTGCAGCACTTGCAGTTCGGCAATGGCACCACTGGATTTGAGCATCTCGTGACGCTTCACGATCAGGGATTGCAGCGCAATGTTTTGGCGCAACGATTTCTGCTTGACGATTGACTGGCCGAGCTGGGCCTTCAACTGGGCCACTTTCTCCTTCTGAGTCTGAACCGATTCCAGCGAAGTCCGGGAAACGCTGAGGTCCAAGCCATCGACGTTGGCGGGGCGGGGCAAATCAGGGGGCATGGGCAGCCCGGTGAGGAGCGTGGTCTCACGCAACTGGCTATAGCCCTTGGCATAGCGAATCTGCAAAGCGGTGAGCCGGGCTCGCAGCGGACGGTCATCGAGCTGCAAGATCGGCTGGCCCTTGTTCACCTGATCGCCCTCTTTGACGAACACCTCCAGAGAGCTACTGCTGGTCTGGGCGCGACTACGGGTAGGGGCCTGAGAGGGCCGCAAACGGCCCTGGCTGCTGACGGAGATCTCACTGCGGGCAATCAGCGACCAGATCAGCACCACACCAACAAATCCACTCAGGGTGCCGAGAAGCAGCAATGGCCAGCGGCGGGAAGGAAAATCGTCTTCGTAAGAGGAACGAGGGGTAATCGTTTCGAGGCCGGCGCGCAGTTTGGCGGCGCCTGGTAGCCGCAGGCGCGCCACCTGGCGCCGCAGACGACGCAGCGGTGAGGGACCGTGGGATGTGGGGGAGGCGGCCATTAGCTCAGGGCTCCATCGCGGTTCTGACAGCCAACCAAGGCATTGAACAGGCCGTCAGCTTGGATTAGTTCGTCGTAAGAACCCGATTCCACCACGATGCCACGGTCCATCATCAAGATGAGGTCGGCGGGCCGAATGGTGGCTAGACGATGGGTCACAAAAAACACGGTGCGACCCTCCAAAAAGCGAAACAGGTTGCGACAGACGGCGGCCTCTGTGCGGTAGTCGAGGGCGCTGGTGGCCTCGTCGAGCACTAACATGGAGGGATTGGCCAGTAGGGCACGGGCGATGGCGAGCCGCTGGCGCTGGCCGCCAGAGAGGCGTCCGCCGCGCTCACCAACATCGGTTTCGAAGCCATCAGGCATCTGCATGATGAACTCATAGGCCTCGGCGGCCCGCACGGCCCGTTCCACCTCGGCATCGCCAGCGCGTGGATTGCCCACGGTGAGGTTGTCCCACACCGATCCTTGGAACAGCAACGGATCCTGAGGCACGATGCCGATCTGATGGCGCAAAGAGTCGAGGTCGACCTTCTGAATGTCGTAGCCATCGATCAGGATCGTGCCACCGCTGGGGCGGTAAATCAGGGGCAACAGCTTCATCAGGGTACTCTTGCCTGAGCCGGAGCCGCCGACAACACCAACAAAACTGCCTGCGGGCACGGTGAGGTTGAGCCGCTTGAGAACCACGTCCTGGGAGTCTGGATAACGGAAGGACAGGTTGCAAAGCTGCACCTCGCCCTTCACGGGAGGCAGCAGGAAGCGACTGGTCTGGGTCTGAGTTTCGCTGCGGGATTCCACCACATCGGCCAGACGCTGCACGCTCACCGAAAGCTCCTGCACCGATTGCCACAGGGTGGAGAGCCGCATGATCGGTGCTGTCACATAGCCGGAGATGATCCGAAAAGCAATCAGTTGACCCAGTGACAACTTGCCGTCAATCACCAGGATGGCTCCCACAAAGATCACAAGAACGCTCGAGAGCAGAGTGAGGAAGTTATTAAGCTCCCCGACGATAGTGCCGATGCCAGCGAGGCGAAATCCCTTTTGCACAAAATCGACATAGCGGCGGCGCCAGGAGACCCGCGTGAGGTCTTCGATGTTCTGGCTCTTCACTGTCATAATGCCGTTCAGATGTTCCACCAGGAAGGAAGTCGTCTTCGCATTAGCAACAGCTCGATCATCGATGTTTGTTTTAATCACTGGAGAGAACACCACCGCCAAAATTATGGAGAAGGGGATGGTGGAAAGGGCGGCAATCGTGAGCGGCACGCTGTAAACCAGCATCACCACGATGTAAATAACGCTGAACACCACGTCGAGGAAGACAGTAAGTGCCTGGCCGGTGAGGAAATTGCGAATGTTTTCCAGTTCACCAACACGGGTGCTCACTTCCCCCACCGGGCGCTTGTCGAAGTAGCTGATCGGCAAGTGGAGCAGGTGATCGATGATCTTGGTGCCCACTCGCACATCGATCCGGTTGGTGGTCTCCACAAACAGCAGACTGCGCAGGCCAGTCAGCAGACTCTGGAACAGCGCCAGCACGATCAACACAGCCCCATAGCTGTAGAGGGTCGTGAGGCTGCGTTGGCCGAGGATCAGATCAATGATCTGCTGAATCAACAGCGGGTTGGCTAATTGCAGCACCTGGATGAACAGGGAACTGACCAGAATGATCACCATCGCCAGGCGATGGCGCCCCAGCTCGGGGAAGAACCAGCGAAAACCAAAGCGCTCCACGCCGGCATTAGGATCAAGCCCGACTGTTAGTACCTGCTGGGGCGTGAAGGGCAGATCACTCAATGCCACATAGCAGGGCTGAACTTGGCTGGAGGTGGCGTCGAAGACGGCAAACCGCAGGCCTTCGCGCGGCTGCCAAAGGCAGAGATGGTCAGCCTCGGTGGGGGGCACGTTAGGTGGCGGGGCGAAGAAGGCACTGCGACTGATCAGCAGCGTGCGGTATCCACTGCTGCTCTGGCTCAGGCGCAGTTCGGTGAGTGGAGCCAGGATCGCAAGAAGATTGGCGAGGGTGGGGCGTTCCTCAAGATTCTGCTTGTCGAGCAGGGCCATCGAGCGCTGTAGACGCTGGCTGCGGGGCGAAATCTCCAGGGCCTGGCAGGCCATCTGCAACAAGGCCACCGGCAGTGGGTTGGTGTCATTGGCGTGGATAGGTTCCACCTCGACTGATTCAATCGATAGCAAGTTGAGGCTCGATTCTTCACGGAACTGAACCTGGCCAGTGAAGTCCCCCAGGACCGTTGCAGGATCGAGGGCACGAATTTGGCGCGCCATCCAGCTGTGGCGGTCCCGAATCGCAATGGCATCATCACTACGCATCTGATAAAGGCGCAGAGGGAAGCGCTGACTCTGAGCGGCGAGTTGTTCAAGCTGACCGCGACTGGCATGTTGCAGGCACAGACCGTAAAGCTCGGCATTGTGGCCTGAACCGCAGAAAAGGGCACGATCACCACTGGAAATAATTAGTCCTTGAAGCTGTTCAACACTGAGATCGGCTTGGGGCGTGAGGCAGACCAGGGAATCGAGCAGCTGAGAGCCAAGTAGCGAGAGTGGAAGCTCGCTAAACGGAAGCTCGGCAATCAGCGGATTGAAAACATTAAGAAGCTCAAAGGGCTGAAGCTCGGGCCAGTGCAGCCCAGGATCGGCCTTCAGCTCGCTGATCCATTCATCAGGGGACAGGGTTGAAGCTTCTAGGCTGGATGAGGAGACTAGGCAATGCTCCAGAGGCAGGCCGCAGACGAGATCCCAACTACCCAGTGGTGACTTCGGAGCAATCTGATGTTGCACTGTCCTGGGTAGCCCTGTGTGGGGATGGCGCTGCAGCCAGCGCACCGAGCCGAAGCTGACTCGTAACAGCTTGGAAGGCCATTGCTGTTCTTCGATCAGGGTGTCGCCACGCTGCCACTGCTGTATGTGCGAAAACTGGTCGTAATCAGTCATCGAGCGAGGGATCTACCTTGGTGGCGGTGAACTGCTGCATCCAATGGGCTGAGAGCTCTTGGGTGCGCTGCTGGCGCCAGCTCAGGATGGCCTCCCGCAGCAAGCGTGGGGCGGTTTCCTGGAGGGAGGGACGTTCATGGTGTTCCACCTGCAGAAGAATCCAACTGAGACCATTGTGAAACGGAGGTAGCCACGCCCCTGGAGGACTACCCGCCAGCAACTGGGGGATCCCCGAACTGATGTCAGAAAGGGAGATAACCTCTCTGGTCAGGTGCACCTGGTTGAGGAAGGGAGCAACGATCGCCTCGTGCTCCAGAGGGCTCGCTTCCAAGGCCAAATTTAGCTCGAGGGCAAGGCCACGGTTACTGCCGCAGTCGATCAGACGGCAATGTGCCACTTCATAATTGTGGCGGTTGGCTACGTAACGATCCTCGAGTTCGGCACCGTACCAGGAGTTGGCGGCAGAGAAATAAGCAGTAGCCACTGCAAGATGCCAGTTGACTGCCTGTCGGCGGCAGCCCTGCTTCATCCATTCATTGACGGTGGATTCCGATTCCGTATCCAGCCACCAGTAGAGATGGCGGAGATCAGGCTGCTCCCAACCATGAAGTTGTTGCACAGCACTGTCAACCAGGTACTGGCACCATGCGAAGAGCAGATTGGCCTGAAT
This sequence comes from Cyanobacteria bacterium K_DeepCast_35m_m2_023, assembly GCA_016882345.1. The sequence continues at coordinate 3,479 of VGQR01000013.1, read as the reverse complement.
CAGGTGCTGCAGAAGGGGAGCGATGAGAGCCTGCGAGAGATTGATTAACTTCGGAGATGAGAGGCGGGGATCAGGGCTGTCTTCTAGAGCTGCAGTGCTTAAGGAGGTCATCGGAGCTGAAAAATCATGTTTTCTAATGGATACAGATGCCCCGGAATAAATGTCGCAACTAGCGAGGAAAAGCTACGACTTTCAAAAGACCAACAAGCAACGCTCTAAAACGGGCAGCTAGGGGGCATGAGCCACCTAGGGAGCATTCATCGTAAACCCCCATACCCCATCTTAGACAGGAGCTGTGACGACCTGGCTATCGCGCTGGAGCTTGCTGGCGAAGGTGAACTCATCGATGGAACGGACCCCTTCGACATAATCAATCAATTGGAATGTAAGCGATTCGAAAGAATTGATAACTTCGCCAAGAACCCGCTTGCACTCCTCTTTCAAATTCTCACGATCTTCGGCATTTTGCACAATTGCCCTGGTATATATACCCCAGAGAGTGATCCAGCTGCGGAAGAGACTACCTCGGTAAAAGCGAATCGGGATCTGATCCTGATAGCTTTTGCCAGCGGCATTGCAAAGATCACTCACTTTGTAAAGTGTCGAGGATTCAAATGGATCTTGGGCCAGGTCTCGTATGTTATTGAGGAAGCTGAAACAGCGTCGACGCATATCTGCAAGGGCCCAGGCTTGCCGCACATGCTCATCACTGTAGGGCTCGAATTCAGGAATAGGCGGTGGAACCTGGTGCTCGGGTAGGCGCGCGAGAAATTCATCAGGCTTGGAGGGTATTGCACCATTAATGTAAACACCATTGCTATAATTATAGACAAGCAGGGACGGATAAATCTGGCTATAGAAAGAAATATTGCCCTCGATAGCTGTCTTGTTATCTAGCAAGGCTTGGCCAGAAAACACGGTGCGGCCGAGATTGCCGCGCACCGGTACATCGTAGGTACGCCGGTCGATGTCGAGCACGCCAGGGAGACGGGCTACGGCACGATTGGCGGTGCCGAGATCCACGCCAAAGAGATGGACGGTATGGTAGCCAAAGAAGATCGCCGAAAGCAACGCGAAGGTGGCCACATCGGGGCCTTCATTAGGAATGATGTCGTTATCCTTAGTGAAGATAACAGAGGGAGTAAGGGCTCCGCGATTGATTGAATATACGTTCTTATACAGCTTGAGCATGCGAGGATCACAGGTGCTGCTGCTGCAGAGAGAGATCTCCGCCAACACATCTTCTAGCCCAAGCTCCAACAAGGGCAGGTGATCGTTGTGACGCTCAAGATCGCAATGATAATCAGGAGTGATTCCAGCCTCTAGCAAGCGGGAGATTGTGCTGTAGCAACAGAAAATCGTGTAGCGATCACGGTGTTGTTTAAGCATCTCAAGATGTTCGGCCAATGAGGGGCCGCTTGCCACAATCACGGCATGCTGCTTGTGGGTCTTTATCTTGAGGGTTGTGTAGACCTTAGGGCGAAGATGGAAGTAGTTGAGAGCCGCATTCATTGTCATATGAACTTCATCGACGAAATAACCGAGATAATTGACACCCTTCATGGTTTCATAGGAATGCACTAGATCCTTCACGTATTTAAAGAAGGGGTCATCAAAGCCCACAAAAGTGAAGAGGCCATCCACGAGGAACAGATTACGGATCGTGAGCAGGCTGCGAATCTGTTCAGCGGCGGCCTCCGGCGTAGCCGATACAATAAAATCGAGCGCCTTATCGGCACCAGTAAAACGAGGGATAATCTGGGTGTAGTCGACGGTCTCGAGAGTATGAGCGAGCTTGCCAAGATCTGGCTCTACGATGAGTAAAGCACTGGGATTGAGAAAATCAATCAGGGGTTGCAATTGAAAGCCAAGACCTAGACCACTCACCACCAGAACGCAGCCATCGGAAGTGAGGCCTCCCGGCGCCAGTGCAATGTTATGGTCCTGAATATATTTTGACATCTGCAGGGTAGTCCATAACGGTTCAAGATCCTGGTTGATGTCGTGAATGTTTTCAAGCGTCAGCTCATGAATGGCACTGCAACCCGTTGCATCCTCGAAAAGGTCATTGGTAGCCATGGTGGCCATATGTTCATAACTGTTGACCAGCATTCTTGAAGGGCTTGTACACCATGCCTGAAATCTCTGTGTAGTATAGAGTGGCCCACCCAACGACTCGGGATACAATGTGACGCCATCTTTTTTACTTCTTATATTAATTAATTGAAGCACACTCGATTCTTCGGGATGGGGGGCATAAATCTGCTCCCATGGATTATCCTCCTCGTTCGGCAGGCTATCCAAAAACCCTGCATTGATTTTAGAAATGAACTCGATGTTTGCCTCTTTGAGGGCTTTTGCGTCAATCATAAAAAAATGGGAGCTTTTGGCTCCCATATAATGTAGTGGATTTAGGTAGGTTAGAAACTAAACTCAGCTGATAAGAGCGAGATTGTTGCCATTCAAGCTCCAGCGACCAAGTGCAGCGTAGTTGCCGCCAACCAAGATTGCAGCCAGAGAGTTTGCTGTGGTAGCAGTTGCACCAAAATTGGCACTTGCGTTTTGGAAAACATAAGTGTCAACACCATCGAAGTAAAGGACTACTGCACTTGCCCCCGCAGCGGAAACCGCTGAAAAGGCTGTTGCAAGTGTAAAATTATTAATTGAATTAGTGTAGTTAGTAAAACTAAGAACATCACCAGCATTTAATCCGATGACGTTTGCACGAGCAAAGCCAAGAGTATCAGCACCAGTGCCACCACCCAGAGCGATGACGTCATTGCCACCATCTCGAATATCAATGGTGTTGAATTGAGACGACGCAGCCGAGTTGGCTGTTCCAAAATTACCCTGAGTAACCGATTGAGCAGTAAACAAATTATTTAGCTGAATGAAAGAATTACCAGAGCCATCAATGTAGGTCTTAATGCCTGCAGTAAAAGCAGAAGTTATTTGAATGGTGTTATTTCCGTCTGCTTGGCTAAAACCAAGAGTCTCGAGACCAGTAAAGGCTCTATTCGCAGCAGAAAGGGAGAACGTTACACCATTGGCTGCATTCAAATTGAACGTTGTTGTAGCCGTACTAAGGGTTACGCTTTGAATGACATGATTGGCTGTGGTCGTGCCACCAAATATGTTCAAAGATAGAACTTCAATACCAAGATTTGCAGTGAATGCCGTAAAGCCTGCAAGTGTGTTATTCATTGCTCTAAGAACAATGCCTCCAGCACTCATCAACATAACACCACTGAGGGTATTAAAGGTGAGATTGACAGTGTCAGTGGCTCCAGTTGCAAAGAATGACGTGTTATTAACTCCCCCCCCAATGGTAAGGACATTAGTATTTCCGTTTAATACCGTATTTAAACCGCCATCATTGAAGATTATATTTCCTGTTTCCTGTGCTGTACCAAATGATAGATCTACCGAACCATTTTTTAGAGGTACTGCAGCACTTAGGTTAAATGTACCACCACCAG
>VGQR01000012.1 GCA_016882345.1 Cyanobacteria bacterium K_DeepCast_35m_m2_023 | reverse complement strand
TCGGCCAGCTGGATTTCCAAAGTTTCAAACGTACGGCGCGCGGCGTCGAGGCGCTCGTCCAGGAGTTGAGAGTCCAACGGCTCAGAGCATCAGGCTCAGGCCGTGGTGCTCGTCTCGGCGGTCGCGTCTGCCGTTGCGGTGGCGGCAGCTTTTCTGCTGCCACTGGCAGAGTCGCCTCCACCCATGCCGTACTTGCGCATGAAGCGGTCCACACGACCCTCGGTGTCCAGGATTTTCTGGGTACCGGTGTAGAAGGGGTGATTGCCACTCCACACGTCGACGTGAAGCTCGGGCTGGGTGGAGCCGGTGGTCATCACCACCTCTCCGTTGCAGATCACCTTGGCATCGGGGTACCAGGTGGGGTGAATCTCGGCCTTGGGCATGGCGGGTAAGGACTGCGCGTATGACGGTGGTGACGGCAGGAGGCCGATCAGCGCTTGGAGAACTGAGGAGCTTTGCGGGCTTTTTTGAGGCCGTACTTCCGGCGTTCTTTGGCCCGGGGGTCTCGGCTCAGGTGACCTTCGGTCTTGAGCGGTTTGCGGTTGTCGGGTGAGAGTTCGCAGAGGGCGCGAGCAGCCCCTTGTTTGATCGCATCGGCCTGGCCGGTGAGACCACCACCTTGAACATTGACCAGAAGGTCATACTCGATGGCCAGCCCAAGGGTATGAAGGGGAGCCTTGACGGCGGCCAAATAAACCGGGTTGTAGTTCAGGTAGTTGTCACCGGGGCGGCCATTGATCGTGACCTTGCCATTGCCGGGAACCAACCGCACACGGGCCACGGCTGTCTTGCGGCGACCGGTGCCCCAGTAGACGACGGAGTTGTAGCTCATTGTGCGGCGGCGGAGGGATTGAGGGCGAGAGCGGAGGGCTGTTGAGCACCGTGGGGGTGCTCAGGGCCGCGGTACACCTTCAGCTTGCGGAACAGCTGTCGACCCAGGGCGTTGTGGGGCAGCATGCCTTTGATCGCCTTTTCGACAATCCGCTCGGGCAGACGGGCTTGCAGGTGAGCAAAAGTCTCTGTTTTCATGCCACCGGGGCGACCCGAGTGACGGCGATACAGCTTTTGGGTGGCCTTATTACCACTGATCTGCACCTTGTCGGCGTTGATCACGATGACGAAGTCACCGGTGTCGAGATGGGGGGTGTAGCAGGGCTTGTTCTTGCCGCGCAGCACCGAAGCCACCTCGCTGGCCAGTCGGCCAAGGGTTTGGTTCTCGGCATCCACCACGTACCACTGGCGTTCCAGGGTGTCGGTGGACGGTTGGGGGGTCTTGTTCATGACGCCGGGATGTGCTTCCGGAGACGGCCGGGCCGTGGATCGGGGACATTGCGCTGCTGGCCTGAACCAATGGCGCATCGGGGTTTAGTGACCTTACCTTGCGGCCTGCCCAGGGGTCCTGCACGACTGGTGTTCACCAAATGGTGAATCTGGTCTGAGCAGAGCGTCTGGGGGCGCCTCGGGAGGCTGTGCTGAGGCGGACGAGCTTGCTGACTGGATGACCACTGTCGCCCTGCCGTCAGGGCAGTGGCGACGGTGGTGGATCTTGGCAGTTCAGCTCAAACCGCGGATGACAATCGTACCACTGGGCCTCAGAGAACAGTGGTTCTGGATAGCCAACCCGCAGCAGGCAAAGCCCCTGGGCAGGCGCGGCGTGGCGGATGTGGTGGCGCTGGCCGCTGCGCCATCGTTCCAAGAGCACGTCGCCGTGCAGCTGGTGTTCGCCGACTGCGACCAGCTGCCCCATCAGCAGTCGCACCATGCCGTACAAAAAACCGCTCGCTTGCAGTTCCACCCTGATCAGATCGCCCTGGCGTTCGATCAGGACCTCCTGCAGGGTCGTGCGGCCGTGGGCCCGTCGGCTTCCGGCGCGCATAAAGGCCGAAAAATCGTGCTCTCCCAGCATGGTTTCGAGCACGCTACGCATCACTGATTCGTCGACGCGTTGCTGGTAGCGATGCCAGCTCCAGGGGGCCAGAAACAGATTGGGCAGCCTGCCGTTGTAGAGGGTGTAGCGGTAGCGGCGATAGCGGGCGCTGTAGCAGGCATGCCAATCGGCCGGCACCTCGGTCGCGGCACGAACCCGGATGCTGGCCGGCAGTCGTCCATTGAGGGCCTTGGGCCATCGCTGGGCTGGAATCGGTCCGGCCGCATCAAAGTGGACGACCTGGGCAGCAGCGTGCACGCCCGTGTCTGTTCGCCCAGCAGCCACACACAAACTAGGCCCTGCAGGATCGAGCTCCTGCAGGGCCTCTTCGAGGGTCTGTTGCACACTGGGCGCATTGCTCTGACGCTGCCAACCGTTGTAGGCCGCACCGTCGTATTGCAGGCAGAGAGCGATCCGGCGCAGGGGCCTGTGTCCTCAGACCAGCTCGATGATTGCCATTTCGGCGTTGTCGCCGCGGCGGGGAACCGTGCGGATGATCCGGGTGTAACCGCCGTTACGGTCGCCGTAGCGGTCCTGTGCCTTGTCGAACAGGGCGTGGACCACCTGCTTATCGTAGATATACCCAATGGCGCGACGGCGGGCAGCGAGGCTCCCTTCTTTGGCCAGGGTGATCATCCGTTCGGCTTCGTCGCGCAGGGCCTTCGCGCGGGCCTTGGTGGTGGTCACCTGACCCTCGCGGATCAGCTGGGTGGTGAGACCGCGCAACATGGCTTTGCGTTGGTCGGCGGGGCGTCCCAGCTGGGGGACTCGGCACTGGTGTCTCATGGGTTCAGATGCGGGTGAAGCTGGAGAGGCAATTGAGCGATCAAACTCAGGCGCTGGTGCGGCTCTGGGGCAGGGTGATCCCGATGCGTTCGAGCGCCTCGATCACTTCATCAGCTGACTTGGAGCCAAAGTTTTTGATCTCGAGCAGATCCTCGTAGCTGAAGCCCATCAGGTCAGAGACCGAGTTGACTTGGGCGCGCTTGAGACAGTTGTAGGCCCGAACCGACAGGTTCAGCTCCTCGAGCGGAATCTGTGCCTCGGCCGAGGGCTCGGGCTCCAGGCCGGGCTCGTCCACCATGGTCAGGGTGGCCAGCGGCTGGAACAGGGCAATCAGTTGATTGGCAGACTGCGCCATGGCGTCATCAGGGGTGATGCTGCCGTTGGTTTCGATTTCAAGGCGCAGACGTTCACGGGCCGAGCCCCCTTCGCCCACAGCGGTTTCGTCAACGCTGTAGTTGACGCGCTTGACGGGCCTGAAGACCGCATCGATCTGAAGCAGATCGATCGCGCTGGTGTCCTCGGCATGGCGATCAACAGGCCGGTAGCCGACGCCACGCTCGACATGCACTTCCATCTCAAGGCTGTGGCCCTTGGCCACGGTGGCGATGGCGCGATCACCATCGATCACCTGCACCTGCGACGAAAACTGCAGGTCGGATGCGGTGACGGTCGCCGGTCCATTGACAACCAAACGACCGATCTCCAGGTCGCGGCTGCGACTGTTGACCGAGACTTCCTTGCAGTTGAGAAGAATGTCGAGCACGTCTTCGCGCACGCCCGGGACCGTGGCGTATTCGTGGTTGACGCCAGCGATGCGCACGGCGGTGATGGCACTGCCCTCAAGGCCGCCAATCAACACGCGGCGCAGTGCGTTACCCAGGGTCGTCGCCTGACCGCGCTCGAGTGGGCCGATCAGGAAGACACCCGTCTGGGAACGGTCGGCAGCGACCTGATGCTCGATGCGATCGATTTGGTACTGCAGCACGGTCAGAAGAATGGAAAGAACGAAGGCGCCCGAAGGACGGGATCAAGGCAGCCGATCAGACGCGACGACGCTTGGCGCGGCGGCAACCGTTGTGGGGCAGTGGAGTCACGTCACGGATCAAAGTGATCTCCAGGCCGGCCACTTGCAGGGCGCGGATCGCGGTTTCACGGCCAGAACCCGGGCCGCGAACCAACACCTCGATCTGACGCATGCCTTGCTCCAGGGCACGACGTGCTGCAGCTTCGGCAGCGGTCTGGGCGGCAAAGGGGGTGCCTTTGCGTGCACCTTTGAATCCACTGGCTCCAGCAGAGCTCCAGCTGATCACCTCACCGGCGGTGTCAGTGATCGAAACGATGGTGTTGTTGAACGTGCTTTGGATGTGCGCCACGCCGTTGGGCACATTGCGTTTGGTTTTTTTTGCGCCGGTTTTCTTGGCGGGTTTGGCCATGGTGGAGGGCCTGCTGAGGGCAGGAGGTGGTCGGGGGAACGGGGAGCACTCTGGTGACGCTGTCCGAAGCAGGAGCCCGGTGGCGGCAGAGTGGAAAAGGCCGGAGGATGACGCGGAAAGGCGGAAGCCTTTCCAGGGCGATCACTTCTTCTTGCCGGCGACCGTTTTGCGGGCGCCACGGCGGGTGCGGGCATTGGTGCGGGTCCGTTGTCCGCGTACGGGCAGACCCAGGCGGTGTCGACGACCGCGCACGCAACCGATGTCCTGCAGGCGCTTGAGGGCCATACCCTCCTGGCGGCGCAGGTCGCCTTCGAGGGTGTAACCCTCTGCAGCACCACGCAGTTTCTGAACGTCGGCGTCAGAGAGGTCCTTGACGCGGGTGTCGGGATTGACGCCTGTTTTGGCGAGAATTTTCTGAGCCCGAGTCAGGCCGATGCCATACACATAGGTGAGGGCGATCTCGACCCGCTTGTCGCGAGGGATATCGACGCCGGCGATCCGTGCCACGTAGGAAAGAAGTCGAATGGATGGAATGAAATGGTGCCGCCAAAGGGGGCGGCGTGCAGGCAGGTCAGCCCTGGCGCTGCTTGTGCTTGGGGTTGGTGCAGATCACCATCACCCGGCCGTGGCGACGGATCACCCGGCACTTGTCGCACATTTTCTTGACTGAGGCACGCACCTTCATGGGCGTTGTGCTCTCCGAATTTGCAAACCGCCAACATATCACATGGGTCAATCCCCACGGTGCCCGGCGGTTCAGTCGAGCAGGGAGTCGATGCGGGCTGCGATTGTTTCGACGGGCCCCTCCGCATCGACGGTGGCCAGCAGCCCCCGTTGGCGGTAATAAGCGATCAGAGGTGCGGTCTGCTCCCGGTACACCTCAAGCCGGTGGCGGATCACTTCGGCGTTGTCGTCGTCTCGGCCGCGGCTGAGCAGTCGCTGCATCAGCAGGGCGTCGTCGAGCTCCATCAGCACCACCAGTTCGATCGGCTGGTCGAGCGCATTGAGCAGAGCTTCGAGCGCTTCAGCCTGGGCGAGGTTCCGGGGGAACCCATCGAGCAACCAACCACTGGGACCGTCTTCACCCCGGCTCAGACTGGATGCCTGTTGCTCAAGTCGGCTGCGCACAATCGCCAGCACCAGCGCGTCGCTGACCAGTTCGCCGCGGGCCATCACCGCGGCTGCCTCCTGGCCCAACGGCGTGCCCGATGCGACTTCAGCGCGCAGCAGGTCGCCGGTCGACAGGTGCTGCAGGCTGCGCCGGCCCGCCAATTGCTGGGCCTGGGTGCCCTTGCCCGCGCCCGGCGGTCCGACAAAGAGAAGACGTTGCTTGGTCACGGCGTTCTGGGTCGAGAGGGGTGGCAAGACGGAGATGAGGAAGTGGGCAATGCGAAGGGGCCGGGTCCGTTATTGGCGCACCATGCCCTCGTAGCGCTGCGAGATCACATAGGTCTGGACCTGTTTGGCGGTGTCGATGGCGACGCCCACCAGAATCAGCAGTGAGGTAGCCCCAAGGCCCTGGAAGGTGCGCACCTGGGTCGCCCCTTCCACGGCCGAGGGGATGATCGCCACTGCGCCCAGGAACAAGCCACCGAGCAGGGTCAGTCGGTTCTGCACGGCACCGAGGTATTTGGCTGTCGCTGATCCGGGCCGCAGGCCAGGGATGGCGACGCCGCCCCGTTTGAGGTTGGTGGCGATGTCGACCGGGTTAACCGTGAGTGAGGCGTAGAAGAAACCAAACCCGCAGATCAGCGCGAAGTACACCAAGGCGTAGAGCCAAGGCGTGCTGCTGTTGGGGTTGAGGTAACTGGCCGCCTTGATCAGCCAGGGGGCGCCAGTGATGTTGGCGATCGTCAGCGGCAGAAACACCACGGCCGAAGCGAAGATGATTGGCATCACACCGCCAGCATTGAGCTTGAGGGGCAGGTAGCTCTGGCGTGCGGCCAACAGGTTGGCCCCGCCGACCTGGCGTTTGGCACTCACGATTGGAATGCGGCGGTTGCCTTCCTGCACAAAGATGATGCCGACGATCGTGATCAGGAAGACCGCTGTGAGTACAACGATGCCGCCGACGGTGCTGCGGTCGCCGCTCTGGGCGAGTTCGATCGTCGACCCCAGAGCCTTGGGCAGGGTGGCGACGATGTTGACGAAGATCACCAGGGAGGCACCTTGACCGATGCCGCGCTCGGTGATCACCTCACTGATCCACATGACCACCATGGAACCCGTGGTCAGTGCCAGGGCGGTCTGAATCACAAACACGGGTTCAGACAGCCCTGCGGTGGCGTACTGGCGCAGGATCAGGGCAAACACAGTGCTCTGCAGGACCCCCCAGCCCAGGGCCACATAGCGGGTCAGCTGGGCAATTTTGCGGCGACCGGCTTCGCCCTCGTTCTTCTGCAGCTCCTCAAGTTGCGGCAGGGCAGCTGTGAGCAGCTGAATGATGATCGAGGCGTTGATGAACGGCAGGATGCCCAGGGCAAAGATGCCCAGGGTCGAAATGCCGCCGCCGGTGAAGATGTCGAGGAAGCCGATCAGCTGGCCGCCCCGTTGCAGAAAGTCCTGAAAGGCGATGCGGTCAATGCCGGGCATCGGGATGTAGATGCCGAGGCGCACCAGCAATAACAGTCCCAGGGTGGTCAGCACGCGGTCGCGCAATCCCTTGGACTGAATGAGCTGGCTGAAGATTTCCCCGGCGCTGGGGTTTCGTCCCCGGCTGACAAGCATGGTGTGGGTTGGCGGTTGTTGGGCAGAGGAGGGCGGCTCGGTTCAAGCCGCACGTTCACCGCGACTGCGGTGGCGATGGCCTGCAAAAAAGCCGTCTGCAGGTGGAATGCACCGGCAGACGGCTAAGACCTTAGGTCGGCGGGCGAAGCGGAAGCTCAGTCGCTCAGTTCGCAGCTGCCACCGGCCGCTTCGATCTTGGCGCGAGCACTGGCGGTGAAGGCCGCAGCTTGCACGGTCAGTTTGACCTTGAGTTCACCAGTACCCAGGATCTTGAGTGGATGCTTCGGGCTGGTGACGATCCCGTCCTTGACCAGGGAGTCCAGGTTGACCGTGCTGCCTGGCTTGAGCTCGGCAAGCTTGGCCACATTGACCACGGTGAACTGTTTGGGGTTCACCAGGGGGAAATGCTTGAGCTTCGGTACCCGGCGGTAGAGAGGCATCTGACCACCCTCAAACCCGGGGCGGGTGGGACGGCCCGAGCGCGATTTCTGACCACGCATACCGAAACCGCAGCTGGCGCCCTGGCCGGCGGCGATGCCGCGGCCCTTGCGCAGCTTGCGGCGCCGTGCTCCGGGGTTGGCCTTGAGGGATTGGAGATTGATCGACATCGGTCAGGCCTCAGGAGTAAATCTGCTCAAGCGAGATGCCGCGCTCATTGGCGGTCTCTTTGTGGGTGCGCAGGCCTGCCAGGGCGTCCATGGCGGCACGGGCATTGTTGAGCGGGGTTTTCGATCCAAGCCGCTTGGCCAGAACGTTCTTGATGCCCGCCAGTTCCAGCACGGTACGGATTGAACCGCCCGCGATCACTCCGGTACCGGGGGCAGCGGGGCGGATCAGCACGCTGGCAGCACCGTCACGACCGTTGCTGATCGTGGGGATTGAGTTGTGACGGGTGAGAGGCACCTTGACCAGGTGCTTCTTGCCGTCGGCCACGCCCTTGCGGACGGCACCGATGACATCGCCGGCTTTGCCGACGCCCACGCCGACCTGGCCCCGCTCGTTGCCGACGATCACGATGGCCCGGAAGCTCATCTTTTTGCCGCCTTTAACGGTTTTCGAGACGCGGCGGATCTGAACCACGCGCTCTTGCCATTCGGAGTCCCGCTCTTGGCCGCCGCGCCGATTGTCGCGGCCGCGGCCACCGCCGCGGCGATCGCCACCGCGGCCTTCACCGCGCCCACCGCGCCGTTCTTGCTGCCCTTCGGCAGCAGCAGGCACGTCGGATGCGCCCGGGATGTCGTTCGTTTGAACTTGGTCGTTGGTTTCGGTCATGGTGAGAGCAGGGATCAGAACTGAAGGCCCGCTTCCCGGGCGGCGTCAGCCAGGGCTTTCACCCGGCCGTGATACAGGTTGCCGCCACGATCGAAGACCACCTGGGAGATGCCCTTGGCCAGGGCGCGTTTGGCGACCAGTTGGCCGACAGCGACAGAAGCGTCGCAGGTGGCACCAGTCTTGAGGTTTGTGCGCAGATCCTTGTCGAGGGTCGACGCAGCGCAAAGTGTGCTCTGGGCGGCGTCGTCGATGACCTGCACGTAGATGTGGTTGTTGGAGCGGAACACAGCCAGACGGGGACGTTCGGCCGTGCCATTGAGATTGCGACGCAGGCGGCGGTGACGCTTCTGGGTCTGCTGTTTGCGGGAAAGATTCGACATGGGGATACGGAGTGACGACGCTCAGGCAGACCTCATTTCTTACCGGTCTTACCGGCCTTGCGCAGGATGCGCTCACCCTCGTACTTGATGCCCTTGCCCTTGTAAGGCTCGGGCGGACGAATGGCCCGCACCTTGGCGGCTTCGTTGCCGACCAGCTCCTTGTCGGCACCAGAGACAAACACCGAGGTGTTGTTCTCGACGGCAAAGGTGACCCCGTCGGGGGGCACCATCTCGACCTGGTGGCTGTAGCCGGCGCTGACAACCAGTTTCTTGCCTTGGACAGCCGCGCGGTAACCCACGCCAACGATCTCAAGTTTGCGGGTGTATCCCTGGCTGACACCTTCGACCATGTTGGCGACGAGGGTGCGGCAGAGGCCATGGCGTTCACGCGAACGGCGGCTGCTGTTGCTGGGGCTGACCGTGAGGCTGTTGCCGTCCTGGGCGATCTCGACACCCTCGGGAAGGGTGCGGCTCAGTTCACCTTTGGGGCCTTTGACCTTGACGTCGAGGCCGCTGAGGGTGACGGTGACCCCACCGGGAACGGGGATCGGTGCTTTACCAATACGTGACATGGATCAACCTCTCGAATCAGTAGACGTAGCAGAGCACTTCACCACCGACGCCCTGCTTGCGGGCATCGCGGTCGCTCATGACACCCTTGGAAGTCGAGATGATCGCCACACCAAGGCCACCCAGCACTTTTGGCAGCTGGCGGTTGTTCTTGTAGATGCGCAAGCCCGGCTTGCTGACCCGCTGCACCGAGCGGATGGTCGGCTGACGGTGCTTGCCGCTGTACTTGAGTTCAAGCACCAGTTCTTTCTTGACACCCTCGCCTTCTTCGCTGATACCGGCGATGAAGCCTTCCTGCTGAAGCACACTGGCGATATTGCGCAGCAGTCTCGAGGAGGGGATGCGAGTTGTTTCGTGGCGCTTCTCACTCGCATTGCGAATGCGGGTGAGCATGTCTGAAATCAGATCGTGGTTAGCCATGGTCGTTTCCGGAAGAGGGCTCAGTTGCTGCGGAACGGCATTCCCATCTCGCGGAGGAGGGCCCGGCCCTCTTCGTCGGTGCGGGCGGTGGTCACGATGGTGACGTCCATCCCCCGAATCGCGTCGATCTTGTCGAAGGAGATTTCGGGGAAGATGATCTGTTCGCGGATGCCGAGGGTGTAATTGCCGCGGCCATCAAAGCTCTTGGGGCTTACCCCGCGGAAATCGCGGATGCGCGGCAGAGCCAGATGAATCAGTCGCTCCAGGAAGGCATACATCCGCTCACCGCGCAGGGTGACGGCCACGCCAATCGGCATGCCGGCACGGATCTTGAAGCCGGCGATGGCCTTCTTGGCGCGGGTCACCACCACTTTCTGACCGGTGATGGTGGCGAGTTCGGCGATCGAAGCCTCAAGCGCCTTGGCGTTCTGGGCCGCTTCCCCAAGTCCCCGATTCACGGTGACTTTGACCACCTTGGGAACTTCGTGGACATTGGAGAGACTCAGATCCTTAAGCAGCTTGGGCTGGATCGTCTCCCGATAGCGCTGTTTCAGTGACATGACGGGGGATGGGTTGCGCTTCTGGACTGGGTCAGAAGGCGGACAGTGGGCAACGAGGATGCAGGCGAGGGCGCCTGGCGGATCAGGTCAGGATCCGATCTGGGGACTGGTCCAGAACTTCGCCGGTTTTCTTGAGGCGACGCTTTTTGTTGCCGTCCTTGTCGACGACAACCTCGACACGGCTCGCGACCTGCTTGCTGGTCGAATACAGCATCACGTTCGAGGCATGCAGGGATGCTTCTTCTGTCACGATGCGGCCTGTCTCGCCCTCCTGGGTGGGTTTGACATGGCGCGTGCGCAGGTTGATGCCCTGAACGACGATGCGGTTTTCGTACGGCAGGGTGCGCAAAACCTCGCCGGTTTTGCCCTTGTCCTTGCCGGCGATCACCTGAACGGTGTCTCCCTTCTTGATGCGCATCTTGGTGCGCACCTGGGGCTTGGCTTTGGGTGTTGCCGTTGCCATTTCAGATCACCTCCGGAGCGAGGGACACGATCTTGGTGAAATTGCGCTCGCGAAGCTCGCGGGCGACAGGACCAAATACCCGGGTTCCCTTGGGATTGTTGTCATTGCCCAGAATCACTGCGGCATTGTCGTCAAACCGGATGGAATTGCCGGTTTCGCGACGCAGGGTGGCTTTGGTTCGGACAACGACGGCCTTGACCACATCCGATTTCTTGACGCCCATGTTGGGCATGGCGTCCTTGACGGCGGCAACGATCACATCGCCCACGTGTGCATAGCGACGGTTGGTCCCCAGCACACGGATGCATTGGATCCGTTTGGCACCGCTGTTATCAGCGACGTTGAGGAAGGTTTCCTGTTGAATCATGGGTCTGTCCTCCTCAATTGCCAGTGGTGCTGGAGAGCACCTCGGCCACAGTCCAACGCTTGGTGCGGCTGAGGGGGCGGGTTTCGGTGATGCGGACGCGGTCGCCAACTTTGCAACTGTTGGCTTCGTCGTGAGCTTTGTATCGCTGGGTGCGGCTCACCGTCTTTTGATAGATGGGGTGAGGGAAGCGGTTTTCCACCGCGACCACCACCGTTTTGTCCATCTTGTCGCTAACGACGGTGCCGACCCGTTCCTTGATTGCCATGGGAAGTTCGGGGGGTATCAGGAGGCTGGAGTGGCCGCGCTGGCCTCACGCTGCCGCTCGCCCTGGACCGTCAGCAGATGGGCCAACTTGACGCGGGCTGCCTTGAAACGGTGAGGGTTTTCGAGCCGGCGGGTGGCCTGCTCGAAGCGCAGGGTGAACAGTTCGCGCCGGGTGGCATCGATCTGTGCGGTGATGTCGCCGTCGTTGAGCTTGCGCACGTCGGCGATCGAGGGGCGTGCCATGGTCAGGACTCCACTGCGGTTGCAACTGCTTCCTGATCAGCCAGCGTCAGGAATTTGGTTTTCACCGGCAGCTTGTATTGCGCCAGGCGCATGGCCTCCCGGGCGATTTCGGGGGTGATGTCGGCCCCACCCATTTCAAACAGGATGCGGCCGGGTTTGATCACCGCCACCCAGAATTCGGGGTTGCCCTTACCGGAGCCCATTCGGGTTTCGGCGGGGCGCATGGTGACCGGTTTGTCGGGAAAGATCCGAATCCAGATCTTTCCTCCCCGCTTGACATAGCGGGTCATGGCGCGGCGGCTCGCCTCGATCTGGCGCGAGGTGATCCAGCCACACTCCTGGGCTTGCAGGGCAAACTCACCGAAGGCAATGGTGTTGCCTCGGGTGGCAATGCCGCGCATGCGGCCTCGCTGTTGCTTGCGGAATTTGACGCGTCGTGGACTCAGCATGGTTCAGGCCTCCTGATCACTCCTCGTTGGAGCGGTCTTCGAACTGTTGGGGCCGCCGGCTGGTCCGGCGCTGGGGTGCAGCACCCACGGGGACCTTGTCGGTCTGGCCGGGGAGTACTTCGCCCTTGAATACCCACACCTTGATGCCCAGCACGCCGTAAGTAGTGCTGGCCACTTTGGTGGCGTAATCGATGTCAGCCCGCAGGGTATGCAGGGGGACGCGACCCTCGCGGGTCCATTCGGTACGGGCGATTTCGGCGCCATTGAGGCGCCCGGCCACCATGATCTTGAGACCGAGCACACCGGCCCGTTGGGCCCGCTGCACGGCCATGCGCATGACACGCCGGAACGCGACGCGCTTCTCAAGTTGCTGGGCGATGTACTCAGCCAGCAGGTGGGCATCGGCGTCGACGCGTTCGACCTCGACCACATTGATGCGGACCTGGCGATTGCTATCGCCGAGGGTTTTCTGGATGCCGCTGCGCAGCTCCTCGATACCGCTGCCTTGACGGCCGACAAGCACACCGGGGCGTGCAGTCTTGAGTTCGACTTCCAGTTGATCTGCCTTGCGGGCGATCAGCACATCGCTGATGCCTGCAGCGGCGTACTTCTTGTTGACGAACTTGCGGATCCGATCGTCTTCCTGCAGAAGTGTCGGATAGGTCTTGCTTGGTGCGTACCAGCGGGAGCGGTGATCCTGGGTGATCCCCAGGCGCAGGCCGGTTGGATGGATCTTGTGTCCCATCGGTCGGTGTCCTCGGGGCTCAGGTGGAAGGAGCCACAGCAATGCTGATGTGGCAGGTCTGTTTTTTGATCGCGTAAGCGCGTCCCTGGGCACGGGGCCTGTAGCGCTTCATGGACGGGCCCATGTCGGCCCAAGCCTGGCTGATCACCAGCGATGCTGGATCCAGACCCATGTTGTGTTCGGCGTTGGCCACAGCCGAACGCAACACCTTGGTGATTGGCCCTGTCGAGCGGTAAGGCATGAACTCGAGCATGATCAGCGCCTCGCGATAGCTGCGGCCGCGGATCTGATCGAGAACCCGGCGCACCTTCGAAGCGGAGCCACGGATGAAACGACCGTGGGCAAGGGCCTGATTGGCGGAAGTGTTGGCCATGGTCAGCGTCCTCCTTTCTTGTCCTTGATGTGGCCCTTGAAGGTGCGGGTGGGTGCGAATTCACCCAACTTGTGTCCCACCATCTGTTCGGTCACGTACACGGGTACGTGTGACTTGCCGTTGTGGACGGCGATGGTGTGGCCGATCATCATCGGCAGGATGGTCGAGGCCCGCGACCAGGTTTTGATGACCGACTTGTCGTCGGCGGCGTTCTGCTTTTCAACCTTGCGAAGCAGGCTGTCGGCAACGAAGGGGCCTTTTTTTAGTGAGCGTCCCATGGCGGTTCAGGCGATGTGCAAAGCGATGTGGTTCATCAGGAATCCCGTCCGCCACGGCTGCGCTTGGAGGTGCGGCGACGCTTGCGCAGCACAAACCGATTGCTGGGCTTGATCCGCTTGCGGGTCTTGAGGCCCAGTGCGGGCTTACCCCAGGGGGTGACAGGACCACTGCGTCCGATCGGCGCACGACCTTCGCCACCACCGTGGGGGTGGTCGCAAGGGTTCATCACCGAACCGCGAACTTCGGGGCGGCGACCCAACCAACGCTTGCGGCCGGCTTTGCCGAGGCTGGTGTTGCGCACCTCGCTGTTGCCGACTTCGCCGAGGGTGGCATAGCACTCGCGGCGCACGAGGCGCACTTCGGTGGAAGGCAGCTTGAGGGCGACGTAATCCCCTTCTTTGGCCATCACCTGGGCACTGGCGCCAGCGGTGCGGACCATTTGTCCGCCTCGACCGGCGTACAGCTCAACGTTGTGGACGCTTGAGCCCAGAGGAATCGCTGAGAGGGGCAGGGCATTGCCGTTCTCGATTGGCGACTCCGGGCCCGAGACGACCTGTTGGCCGATCTCAATGCCAGCAGGGGCCAGGATGTAGCGCTTCTCGCCATCGGCATAGAAGAGCAGCGCCAGACGTGCGTTGCGGTGGGGGTCGTAGTGGATCGCCGCCACCTTGGCCACCACACCGTGCTTGTCACGGCGGAAATCGACGATGCGATAGAGGCGCTTGTGACCACCACCGCGGTGGCGGCAAGTGATCACGCCGCGGTTGTTGCGGCCTTTACGGCGGTGTTTGGCCACCACCAGCCCCCGCTCACGGCCGCGACCGGTGACCTCAGCGAAGTCACTGGCGACGCGGGTGCGTGTTCCAGGGGTGATGGGGCGGTAATTACGAATAGCCATGTCGGTTCAGACCCCTCAGGACTCAGGGAACAGCTGGATGGCGCTGCCCTCGGCCAGACGCACCACGGCCTTTTTGACCTGGGCGCGTTTGCCGGCGAAGCGACCGACCCGCCGCGTGCGGCGCGGGGGATTCATGGTGCTGACGCCGACCACTTTGACGTCGAACATCGATTCAACCGCAGCCTTGATGTCTGGCTTGGCGGCCCGGTGATCGACTTCAAAGGTGTACTGGTTCAGCTCGAGGGCACGGGTGGCCTTCTCGGTGATCAGCGGCTTGCGGATCACATCCGCCAGCCGGCCGGTAAAACGCTCAGCCATCGCCGTAGACCTCCTGAATCTTTGCGAGTGCCTCCTCGCCCACCACCAACGAGTTGGCGTTGAGCAGGTCAAACACATTGAGCTGATCAGCAGCGATCAGCTTGACCTTCTCGAGGTTGCGCACCGACAGGCGAACAGCTTCGGAAGGGTTGTCGAGAATCACCAGGACTTTGGCGCCGGTTGCGATGCCGAAGCGGCCAAGGGCTGCGGTGATCTCCTTGGTTTTGGGGGCTTTGAGTTCGCTGCCGAAACCCTTGACGACGATCAGA
This sequence comes from Cyanobacteria bacterium K_DeepCast_35m_m2_023, assembly GCA_016882345.1. The sequence continues at coordinate 1,017 of VGQR01000012.1, read as the reverse complement.
TCGTCGATGCGGCTCATCAGCGCCGTGCGCAGAGCCAGACGACGCTCCTTGCGGTTCATCGCCAGGTTGTAGCTGCGCGGCTTCGGTCCGAAGACCACGCCACCACCGGGGCGCAGCGGAGTTCGGATCGAGCCCTGACGAGCCCGTCCAGTTCCTTTCTGCTTGTAGGGCTTGCGACCGCCACCGGCCACTTCGGCCCGGGTCAGGGTGCTGGCCGTGCCTTGGCGGGCGTGAGCCAGTTGCCGCAAGACGGCCCGATGCACCAGATCATTGGCCGAGGTTTCCTTGGCGACTTTGAGGTCAAGGCTGGCCTTGCCGGCCTCTTTGCCCTGCCAATCGCGAATCACACAGTGAGCCATGGTTCAGTTCTCTCCTCAGCTACCGGTTTTGGCGCCCACCCGGTTCGCCGGGCGGATGTTCAGCAGGGCGCCGGGCTTTCCGGGAACCGAACCCTTGACCACCAGCAGGTTGCGCTCCACATCGACTTTGAGGATGGTGAGGGCGCGGGTCGTGGTCTGCTTGCCGCCATAGCGGCCTGCCATCCGTTTGCCTGGATACACACGACCTGGTGTCGTGCCGGCACCGGTCGAGCCAGGCTCGCGGTGGTTTTTCGAGCCGTGGGTCATGGGACCGCGGCTGAAACCATGACGCTTTTGATAACCGGCAAAACCACGGCCCATGGTGTCGCCGCTCACGTCAACCTTCTGACCGGCTTCGAAGGCAGAGACGGTGACCGAGCCGCCGAGTTCAAGGCCGTCGACGCTGTCGACGCGGTATTCCTTGAGGTGGCGCAGCGGGTCAGCACCTGACTTATTGAGGTGGCCTTTGGATGGCTTGTTGACCAGCTTGTCGCGGATGTCGCCAAAGCCGATCTGAACAGCGTTGTAGCCGTCAGTGCCGGTGGTTTTGAGTTGCGTGATGCGGCAGGGACCAGCCTCGATCAACGTGACCGGAATGGATCTGCCCTCTTCATCGAAGAACTGGGACATGCCCAATTTCTTCCCGAGAATGCCGATA
>VGQR01000011.1 GCA_016882345.1 Cyanobacteria bacterium K_DeepCast_35m_m2_023 | reverse complement strand
ACGATCCTGGAGGCGGCCAACGCCCTGATCGCCCACAACACCGAGCGCATCGACAAGGTGCTGCGCCCCACCCGCGGCGAGGGCGAGCCGATCACGCTCACCCGCTGCGACGACGAGATCGCCGAGGCCGAGGCGGTGGTGCACCGCATGCGCATGCTTGATGCCGCCCACGACGAGCTGCGCTGGGGCGACATGGCGGTGCTCTACCGCACCAACGCCCAGTCGCGGGCCATGGAGGAGGCCCTGGTGCGCTGGGGCATCCCCTATGTGGTCGTCGGCGGCCTGCGCTTCTACGACCGGCGCGAGATCAAGGACGTGCTCGCGTATCTGCGGCTGCTGGTCAACCCGGCCGACACCGTCAGCCTGTTGCGGGTGCTGAACGTGCCGCGCCGTGGCATCGGCAAGACGACGATCGAGCGCCTCGCCGACGCCGCCAGCCAGCTGGGGCTGCCCTTGTGGGAGGTGGTGCGCGACGCCGAGGCGGTGCGCTCCCTGGGCGGTCGCTCGGCCAAAGGACTGCTGCAGTTCTGCGAGCTGATCAACGGCCTGCAGGAGCGCGTGACAGGCACGGCGCCGTCCGAGCTGGTGCAGCGGGTGATGGAGCAGAGCGGCTACGTGGCCGAGCTGATCGCCGACGGCTCCGACGAGGCCGACGAGCGCCGCCGCAACCTGCAGGAGCTGGTCAACGCCGCCCTGCAGTACCAGGAGGAGAACGACGAGGGCAATCTCGAGGGCTTTCTGGCCAGTGCGGCGTTGGCCAGCGACGCCGACGACAAGGACACAGCCGCCGACCGGGTCACGCTGATGACCCTGCACGCCAGCAAGGGCCTGGAGTTTCCGGTGGTGTTTCTGGTGGGGATGGAGCAGGGGCTGTTCCCCAGCTACCGCTCGCTGGATGACCCCTCGTCGCTGGAGGAGGAGCGGCGCCTGTGCTACGTGGGCGTCACCCGCGCCAAGGAGCGGCTGTTTCTGTCGCACGCCAGCGAACGGCGCCTGTGGGGCGGCATGCGCGAGCCGGCTGTGCCGTCGGTGTTTTTGTCGGAACTGCCTCCCGAATTGATTCAGGGCGATGTGCCCCGCAGCGGCGGCGCCGCGATCCGGCGCGAACAGCGGCTCGAGCGCCTCACCCGCGTCGATCGCGACGACGCGCGCCAGGTGGCAGCGGGCGGGGCGGCAGGGGTGCCGGCCAATGCGGTGCGGCGGCGCACCTCTGCGGCGGCCCCAGCCCACGATTGGGCCGTGGGCGACCGCCTGCGCCACGCCTCCTTTGGCGAGGGCCTGGTGACCCACCTGTTTGGCAGCGGTCAGAAGATCTCGATCGCCGTCAAGTTCGAGGGTATGGGGCCCAAGATCCTCGATCCGCGCCTGGCGCCGATCGAGCCGCTGGCGTGATGGGCCCGGGCCTGCAGCTGCCCGGTGTGCCGGCGGGCCTGATCGCCCTCTTGCATGAGGCGGCCGCCGGCGAGCGGCTGGCGTTGGTGGGCGGTGCGGTCCGCGATCTGCTGCTGCACCGGTTGCACAACGATCCCTGGCGCGGGTTGCCCGATCTCGATCTGGTGGTCGAGGGTTCTGCCGCCGACCTGGTGCAACGACTGCAACAGGTGCTGCAACTGTCCCGCTGTGCGGAGACCGCTGCGCCCAGGCAGAGCGCACAACTTGTGGCCATCCAGGAGCATGGCGCCTACGGCACGGTCGAGCTCGAGCTCGAGCTCGCCGGTCAGCTGGTGTTGCTCGATCTGGCCTCGGCCCGCCGTGAGACCTATCCCCAGCGCGGGGAGAACCCCGTGGTGAGCTTTGGATCGCTCGAGAGCGATCTGGCCCGGCGCGATTTCACGATCAACGCCATGGCGCTGGTGCTGGGCGCGGGCCAGTTGCTCGACCCCCATGGCGGTCAGCACGATCTGCAGCAGCGGCAGCTGCGTTTCCTGCATGCGAGCAGCGTCGCCGACGATCCCACCCGTCTGGTGCGGGGGGGGCGCTATGCGGCGCGGCTGGGCTTTGAGCTGGCTCCTGAGGCGCTGGAACAAGTCCGCAGCACGCTCGCGGCCTGGCCCTGGAGCTGGCGCCCTGGCGATCCCCCCGCTCAGGCACCGTCGGCCTTGGGCACTCGGTTGCGCATGGAGCTGGAGCTGCTGCTGCAGCGTGAACCCTGGCCCCAGGCCCTGGCCGTGTTGCAGCGCTGGGGCGCTCTGACCTTGCTGGATGGGCAGCTGCAGGCCGATCGGGGTTGGCATCAGCGCTTGCGTTGGGCCGAGCGCCTGGGGCTGCCGCTGCTACCGGCCCTGGTGGCTGGCGCCACAGAGCCTTTGGCCCTGGCCGAACGGCTGCAGATCCCCCATCGTCAGCACAAACTGTTGGTGCAATGGCTCGAGTTGCGCCGGCGGTGGGAGCAGCTGGATGGGCCATCGGCGGCGGCTTCCCCATGGGCGCCCTCTCTGTGGTGTCAGTGGTTGGAGGCACCGGGGCTGTCGCCTGAGGCCGTGGCCCTGGAGCTGGCGACCGGCCTGCCGCACCGGTCTTTGCCGCGCCGGCCGCTGCTGCGCTGGTGGCTGCGCTGGCGGCTGCTCAAGGCGCCTGTGACGGCTGCTGAGCTGATGGCTGCCGAGGGCTTGCGGCCTGGGGCGGCGCTCGGGGAGCGCCTGCGGCAGCTGCGGGCTGAGCGCTTGGCACAGGAGCGACCTTGAGGGGTGCCCTGCGCCAGGCTGAGCAAGGTGTACAGCTTGGTTGACACCTTGCTCAGCACCACACGGACTGCCCGGTCAGCCCACGCGGCCGATCACCGCTGCCTGCTCGAAGCCGTTGCGCTGCAGTGCGTTCACCGCAGCGGGCGCCAGAGCGACTGGCACCGCCGCCAGCAGCGGGCCGCAGGTTTGCGGGTCGATCAGCAGCTGGGGCACCGCCGCCGAACAGGCCGTCAACTCGATCGCGTCCTCGAGCAAGCCCAGGGCCAGGGCATTGGCCGGTGCCAGGGTGCTGGCGTGACCGTCTGCCAGCAGCTCCAGTGCCCCGGGCAGGGCGAGCTGGCTTAAGGCGCCGCCATCGAGGCGAACGCGGCTGTGGGCGGCGCCCCCCGCATGCAGCATTTCGCCGAGATGGCCCAGCAGCCCAAAGCCGGTGATGTCGGTGCAGGCGCGGCAGCCGTGCTGTGCCAGCAGATCCACCGCTGGCGCTTGGCTCTGCTGCATGACCGCCAGGGCCTGGTCGAGCCACTGGGGTTGGGCAGCCCCGGCCATGGCCGCGGCAAACAGCACGCCGGTGCCCAGCGGCCGCAGCAGGATCAGCGCATCGCCGGGCCTGAGGGGACCCTTGGCCCAGCAGCGCTGTGCGGGCGCCGTGCCGTTGACGCTCAGGGCCAGGCTGAAGCCCTGCCCCACAGCGGCATCGCGGGCCTCGAGCGTGTGCCCGCCCAGCAGCTGGGCCCCCACCGGATCGAGCACCGAGCGCACCCCGGCCAGGGTCTGCAGCAACAGCTCGCTTTGCAGCCTGGGCTCCAACTGCGGCAGGGTGACCACAGCCTGCACGCTGGTGACGCGGGCGCCGCAGGCCCACAGATCGGAGCAGGCATGCAGGGTGGTCAGGCGGGCGTTGAGCCAGGGGTCGCTCACCAGCGCCGGGAAGCCATCGACGCTCTGCAGCAGCCGGTCTCCGTTTGCGGTCGAAGCGACGATGGCCGCATCGTCGTCGACCAGCGCGCTGGCCTCTGCCGGTTCTGGGGTTGGTGCCAGCTCCTGCAGGGCGCGCAGGGCCGTCTGCAGCTGTGCGGCGCCCAGCTTGGCGGCGCAGCCGCGGCAGGCCATGGCCCCCGCGCCTGCCCCAGTCGACTGGGCGCCCATGGCCTGCCGTTGCTGGAACCGTGCCATGAAGCGTGCATCGATGCGTTGTTTCCAGCGCCACAGCCATGGCCACGGGCCCAGGGTCAGGGGCCCCCACAGGGCGATCGCCCTGGGCTGGCCCTCCACGCCAGCGTCGCCCAGCAGCTGCAGGGCGCGCCCCTGGGGTCGCCAGCGGCGCAGGGGCCGTCTGGCGATCGCCCGCTGCAGATTGGCCGCGAGCACTGGCGCAGCCCGCACGGCCCAGACACCCGAGGCAGGACGCGGTGCCTGGGCCACAACGCCGCAGTCACCGCTCACAAACAGCTGGGGCTGCCCCACCACAGCCAGGCTGGCCTGGCACTGCACCCGGCCACTGGGGTCGGTGGGCAGGCCGCTGGCAGCGAGCCAGGCTGGGCCGCGGCTACCGGTGCAGGCCAGGCTGAGCCCGCCGTGGTCGGGTTCGGTCGCCGCTGCTGGCCTGTCCGCGGTGTTGATGCCGATGCCCGCCTGCAGCAGCAGGCGTTGCAGCAGGCGATTGGCGCGATCCGAGCCCAACGCCAGCCCCCCGGCCTTGGTCTGCAGCGCAACCGCATGGCCACGGGCCTGAAGCGCCAGGGCGACTTCGACGGCGGCGGCACCGCTGCCGATGATCTGAACCGCTCCAGGGGCTGCCTGCTCGCACCACTGCAGCAGCGGCTCGAGTGGTTTGACCCCCAGCGCCAGGCCTCCGGCGGCGCTGCATGGAGCGGTTTCGGCCCCCACATCCAGGCTGAGCCAGTCGAAGCGCAGGGGCGGTCGGCCCGCCAGCACAAGCTGCTTCGAACCCAGCTCGAGCCCCGTGATCTCGGCGGCGATGAACTGCACCCCGGCCTGATTGCACAGGCGCCGCAGGTCGATGGCACAGGCCTCTCGCGGCACCAGACCGGCGATCAGCGCCGGGACCAGCCCCGAATACAGCGCCGTGCTGCCGCGGCTCACGAGGGTGATCCAGGCCGCCGGTCTGCGCTCGGGCCGCATCGCCCACTGCCGCAGCACCAGGGCGTGGCTGTGCCCCCCACCGGCCAGGACCAGATGTTCCCTGAGGGGTGGGTCAGCCCCCATAGCCCTGGGGGTTGGCCCGTTGCCAGGCCCAGCCATCGCGGCACATGTCGGCCAGGCTGCGGCGGGCCCGCCAGCCCAGGGTGGCCGCCGCCCGATCGGCGCAGGCCTCGAGCCGCGGCACATCGCCCTGGCGCCTGGCCACCAGCGTGTGGGGAATGGCGATGCCGGTCTCGGCCTCGAATGCGGCGACGATCTCCAGCACGCTCAGGCCGCGGCCGGTTCCCAGGTTGAGCACCGGCAGGCTGCGCTGGTGCTGCAACAGCGCTTCGATGGCCAGCTGGTGGGCCTCGGCCAGATCCATCACATGCAGGTAGTCGCGTATGCCGGTGCCATCGGGGGTGGGCCAGTCATTGCCGAAGATCTGCAACCCCGCCCGCTGGCCGCTGGCGACCTGGGAGATGAACGGGAACAGGTTGTTCGGAATGCCGCGGGGGTCTTCGCCGATCTGGCCGCTGGGATGGGCGCCCACCGGATTGAAGTACCGCAGCCGGCTGATGCACCAACCTGCTTCACTGCGCTCGAGGGCCTCGAGCATCCACTCGACCGCCACCTTGCTCTGGGCATAGGGGTGGAGGGGCTGTAAGGAGCAGCTCTCGTCGATCGGAAAGGTCTGCGGTTCCCCGTAGACCGTCGAGGTGCTGCTGAACACGATTGTGAGGCAGCCATGGCGCTGCATCGCGTCGAGCAGCAGACGACTGCCGTTGACGTTCACGTCCCAGTAGCGCAACGGCTGCTGCACCGATTCGCCGACGGCTTTGAGCCCGGCGAAATGAATCACGCCAGCGATCGGCGCGCCGTTGGCGTCGGTGCTGGCGAACGCCCGTTCGAGATCAGCAGGCTTGCGGATGTCGCCTTCGACCAGCTGCAGGTGCTGCTCCGGCAGGGCTCCCGCTGCGGCGGCCAGCTCGGTCACCCGTTGCAGCACCAGGGGGCTGCTGTTGTCGAAATTGTCGAGCACCACCAGGCTGTGGCCAGCTTGCAGCAGCACCAGGCAGGTGTGGCTGCCGATGAAACCAGCCCCTCCAGTGATCAGCAGATGGGCCACAGGGCGCGGGCGTGTCGCAATTGCCTGCTGAACTCTGCCAGCAGGTTGCCTGGCTTCCTGCAGAATCGTTGTCTGTAGTGACCCATGGCTCTTTATGACAGTCGGCACGCCCGCCAAGGTGGCTTTGATCACAGGGATCACCGGCCAGGACGGGAGCTATCTGGCCGAATTGCTGCTTGACAAGGGCTACGTGGTGCATGGCATCAAGCGGCGGGCCAGCAGCTTCAACACCGATCGCATCGACCACCTCTACCAGGATCCCCATGAAAGCGATCCACGACTGGTGTTGCATTACGGCGATTTGACCGACAGCACCAATCTGATTCGCATCATTCAGCAGGTGCAACCGGATGAGATCTACAACTTGGGCGCCCAGAGCCATGTCCAGGTCAGTTTCGAGAGCCCTGAATACACTGCAAACAGTGATGCCCTCGGCACCCTGCGTATTCTTGAAGCCGTCCGAATCCTGGGGCTGACTGCCAAAACGAGAATTTACCAGGCCAGCACCAGTGAGCTGTACGGCTTGGTGCAGGAGATCCCCCAAAAGGAGAGCACACCCTTTTATCCCCGTAGCCCCTACGGGGTAGCCAAGCTCTATGCCTACTGGATCACGGTTAATTACCGCGAGAGTTATGGCATGTATGCCTGCAATGGCATTCTCTTCAACCATGAATCGCCGCGCCGGGGCGAGACCTTTGTGACCCGCAAGATCACCCGGGGCTTGGCCCGTATTGATGCGGGTCTCGATCAATGCCTGTTCATGGGCAATCTCGATTCATTGCGTGACTGGGGTCATGCTCGCGACTACGTCGAGATGCAGTGGCGCATGCTGCAGCAGCAAACCCCCGAGGATTATGTCATCGCTACGGGCCGTCAGGAGTCGGTGCGCCGCTTCATCGAGCTCACGGCTGCCGAGCTGGGTTGGGGGCCGTTGATCTGGGAGGGTGAAGGCGTGGCGGAGACTGGTCGCCGCAGCGACAGCGGCGCTGTTGTCGTGCGCATTGATCCGCGCTACTTCAGGCCAGCCGAGGTCGAGACCCTGCTGGGGGATCCCACGCAGGCGCGCGAGAAGCTGGGTTGGACTCCTACGACCACTCTGGAAGAACTGGTGGCTGAAATGGTGGCCGCCGACAAGGAGGAAGCAGCCAAAGAAGCATTGTTGCGTCGCCAGGGCTTCAATGTGGTCGGTTCGATGGAAAATCCTCCAACCAATCCGATGGTCGTGAGCGCGATCCAGGCATGAGCAAGCTCATCACTCCTGCCGATCGCATTTTTGTTGCAGGTCATCGCGGCATGGCAGGCAGCGCCATTGGCAGAGCCCTGCAGCGTTCGGGTTATGGCGACGTCGCCAGCGGTGGAGCCCTCCTGACAACCACGCGTGAGCAGCTTGATCTGCTTGCGGCAGACGCTGTCGAGCGTTGGTTTGCCGAAAATCAGCCCTCTGTTGTTGTGCTGGCTGCAGCAAAAGTCGGTGGCATTCATGCCAATTCCACCTATCCGGTTGATTTTCTGCTGCAGAACCTAAAGATTCAGAACCATGTCATTGAAGCGGCCTGGCGCCATGGAGCACGTCGCCTGCTGTTCCTTGGCAGCAGTTGCATCTATCCCAAGTTTGCTGAGCAGCCGATCCGAGAAGAGGCCCTGCTCACGGGGCCGCTCGAGCCGACCAACGAATGGTATGCCATCGCCAAGATTGCGGGCCTTAAACTTTGCGAAGCGCTCAGGAAACAGCATGGTTTTGATGCCATCAGCCTGATGCCGACCAATCTTTATGGTCCCGGCGATAACTACCATCCCACCCACAGTCATGTGTTGCCGGCGCTAATTCGACGCTTCCATGAGGCCAAACGGGCCGGCTCGACCACGGTCACCTGCTGGGGTTCTGGTCGTCCCAGGCGTGAATTCCTGCATGTCGATGATCTTGGTGCCGCAGCGGTCTTTGCTCTTGAGCACTGGGATCCAGCTGCCGGGGATGCACCTCGCGCCAAAGGGCCAGAGGGTGAGGATCTGGGCCCACTAAACCATCTCAATGTCGGCAGCGGTCTGGATGTGACGATTGCTCAAGCTGCCGAGACCGTGGCCGAGGTTGTGGGTTTCACTGGATCAATTCACTGGGATGCCACTCAGCCGGATGGCACTCCACGCAAATTGCTGGATGTCAGTCGCCTGGCATCCCTGGGATGGCAGGCCAGCATTGGCTTGCGCGAAGGCTTGCAAAGCACCTCTGATGCGTTTGCCAAACAGCTGAATGAAAGGCGGGAGACTCTGCGTCTGTGACGCCAATGCGGAATCTGGTCACCGGCGGGGCCGGCTTTGTTGGCTCTCATCTGGTAGACCGTCTGCTGCAGGCTGGCGAGGAGGTGATCTGCCTCGACAACTATTTCACGGGACGCAAGAGCAATGTGGAGCATTGGATCGGTCATCCACGTTTTGAACTGATTCGTCACGACGTCACAGAGCCGATTCGCCTTGAGGTTGATCGCATTTGGCATCTAGCTTGTCCGGCGTCTCCTGTGCACTATCAGCACAATCCCATCAAAACGGCAAAAACCAGTTTTTTGGGCACGTACAACATGCTTGGTCTGGCCCGACGGGTCGGTGCGCGTCTGTTGTTGGCGAGCACCTCTGAGGTGTACGGCGATCCAGAGGTCCATCCTCAGCCTGAGACCTACCGCGGCTGCGTTAACCCAATTGGTATCCGCAGTTGCTATGACGAAGGCAAGCGGATTGCTGAAACACTCTGTTTCGATTACCAGCGCATGCATGGTGTCCAAATTCGTGTGGCAAGAATTTTTAATACCTATGGCCCAAGGATGCTCCCTGATGATGGACGTGTCGTTAGCAATTTCATTGTCCAGGCATTACGAGGACAGCCGTTGACGCTTTACGGCGATGGTCGCCAGACACGCAGCTTTTGCTATGTGGATGACCTGGTGGAAGGACTGATCCGCTTGATGGAGGGGAGCCACCCCGGGCCGATCAACCTTGGTAATCCACGAGAATTCACGATACGTGGCCTGGCTGAATTAATCAAGGAGCGAATTGATCCTGACTTGCAGTTCATTTTCAAGCCGTTGCCTCAGGACGATCCATTGCAGCGCAAACCGTGCATCGAGAAAGCTCAAAGTCTTTTGGATTGGCGTCCAGCGGTTGATTTGACCAGAGGCCTTGACAAGACAATCCTACATTTCAGTCAATTGCTTGACAATGAAACTTGAAATGTTCACATTTTTTATCGTCTTGACAAAGGGTGGTCGGAGTTTGTGGCAATGAAGGATTTTAGCTGTCGTTGCTGCGGGACTCAAATTCCTTCGGCTTCATTCTCGACTCAAATTCTTGGCAGAGAAGTGAATTATTATGACTGCAGTTGTTGTGGTTACGTTCAGACTCAAGACCCGACATGGCTGGAAGAGGCCTATCGACAGCCAATTAATTTAACAGATACTGGCATCATGCTTCGCAATCAGGCGAATTTGTCAAACGTTTTGGCGACGTTGGCATTGTTGCGTATGCGAACAAAAAAAGTTATTGATTACGCTGGTGGCTATGGAGTGCTAGTGCGCATGTTGCGCGATCTCGGTATTGATGCATTTTGGCATGATGCCTATACTGAGAACTTATTTGCGCCTGGCTTTGAAGCCGATGGTAGGAGCGCTAATTTGGTGACTGCTTTCGAAGCAATTGAGCATTTTGTCGATCCGAATCTTGAGCTTAATAATATTTTTGCATTGGCACCAAATTTGCTGTTTAGTACATGTTTGATTCCATTCCCAACGCCAAGAATTGATGATTGGTGGTACTATGGCAATGAACATGGACAGCATGTAGGTTTTTTTCGCTTAAAGACTTTGCAGTACCTGGCAAAAAAATATAATAAGCATCTTCTGACGGACGGCAAGGCTCTTCACCTGTTAACGGATCGTTACTGCAAGTATGGCAATTGGTTCGCTTGGCGTCTGTTATCAAAAATTAGTCTTTTGCCTTTATTGCTAGGTCTAAAATCTAAAACATGGTCTGATCATTTGATGTTGAAGCGGCAGTGTTTGCCATGATTTCTAGTGATCATTCGAGTCCAGTTGATAGCCAGTTCCTTGTTGTTGGCGCAGTGCGTAATTGCGCATATACTCTAGAAGCGGAAATTGAACGTTTACGGCGAGCGCTGCAATTCGCATCGGCTGTCTCTTTTTTTCTAGTTGAATCCGATAGTGAAGATGAAACGCCTCAGCTTTTAAGCCTGCTTCGTCGTTCGATTCCCGGCTTTCGCTATGCCTCTCTGGGTCACTTATCAGATTTAATGCCAGCGCGGACCGAGCGGATTGCCTATTGTAGGAATATTTATTTGAATTATATTCAGTCGGACTCTGCTTGTGAAAAGATTGAGTTTGTTTTGGTTGCTGATTTTGATGGTGTCAATGAGCGTCTCAATGAGCAGTCACTGCTGTCTTGTTTTTCCCGCTCTGATTGGGATGTTGCCTGTGCTAATCAATCGGGCTTGTATTATGATATTTATGCACTTCGCCATCCCTATTGGTCGCCCAGTGATTGCTTGGCTCAGCAACAAGTTTTATTCGCGCTTGGAGCCAGTAAGTTTCGTTCGTTTTATATGGCTCATTACTCAAAGATGTTAAAAATCAGTCCGCATTCAGACTGGATTCAGGTTGATTCTGCATTTGGCGGATGTGCTTTGTATCGGCGTCAGGCTCTTTTGGGAGTTTCTTATTGCGGCTTAAATGCATCGGGTGCTCAGATTTGTGAGCACGTTGAATTGCATCGCCAGATTAGAGAATCAGGCGGTATAATTTTCATTAATCCGGCTTTGATTAACAGTCACCAGGCGAGCGAGCACACCATTAATGCCTACGGTCTTGGTTTGTTGTTGTTTTGGATTCGCTGCCACCTTGATGACCTGCTCCCCGGCTCAGATCAGATGATCAAATCAACTCTAAGAGCTATGCTTAAAATTTGGATTCCAATACGTCGTACTCTGACCAATCAAAAGCCGTTGCGCCGTCTTTGAAAGCCGATGAATTTCTCCAATCCTGTTAAGCGCATCTGCTGTATTGGCGCTGGTTATGTTGGCGGCCCAACGATGGCAGTCATTGCAGATCATTGCCCTCATATTGAGATTACAGTTGTCGATTTAAATCAGGCACGAATTGATGCCTGGAATCATAAGGATTTAAACCAACTCCCTATTTATGAACCGGGTCTTGATGCTGTCATACGCCGTTGTAGAGGTCGAAATTTGCATTTTTCAACGGCCGTCGCATCCGCAGTGGCGAATGCAGATATGGTCTTTTTGTCAGTAAATACGCCCACGAAAAACCGAGGAATCGGTGCTGGACAAGCCAGTGACGTGCGCTGGATCGAGGCCTCGGCCCGCTTGGTTGCCGAATCTGCGCGTGGTCACACCATCGTGGTTGAGAAAAGCACAATTCCTGTGCGAACAGCTGAGGTGATTAAGACAATATTGATGGCAGCAGAGGGAGAGCAGCCGCTTGCAACAGGCGAGAAAAAATCCTTTTCGGTGTTATCAAATCCTGAATTTCTCGCAGAGGGTACGGCGATTCAAGATCTTGAATCGCCTGATCGCGTTCTGATCGGCGGTGATGATCCTGAGGCGATCCAAGCCTTGATGTCGATCTACAGTTACTGGGTTGCGGAAGAGCGCATTATCTGTACTAATTTATGGAGCAGTGAGCTCTCAAAGTTGACTGCTAATGCCTTCCTGGCACAGCGTATTAGTTCAATTAATAGTATTGCGGCACTGTGTGAGGCGACCGAGGCGGATGTGAGTGAAGTTGCTAGAGCGATTGGCAGCGACCGTCGAATTGGTAGTAAATTTCTGCAGGCTGGACCTGGCTTTGGTGGTAGTTGTTTTCAAAAAGATATTCTCAACCTCGTTTATCTTTGTAATCATTATGGACTTGCTAAGGTCGCTGAATATTGGCAGGCTGTTGTTGATCTGAATGCTTGGCATCAGCACCGTATTAGTCGCATGGTTGTTCAGCAATTGTTTGGTACCGTTGCTGCTAAGCGAATTGCAGTTCTTGGTTTCGCTTTTAAAGCAGACACCAATGACACCCGTGAAACACCTGCGATTCGTATTTGCGCCGATTTGCTAGAGGAAGGTGCGCAACTAGCGATTTATGATCCAAAAGTCACTGCTGAGCAGATCTCACACGACTTAGGACAACATGCATCCAAGGACATGTTAGCTCAGACAACCACTGCTGAAGGGGTCTGGGATGCTGCAATCGATCCCATCGCCGCAGTCGATGGAGCTGATGCTGTTTTGGTGTTGACGGAATGGCAGCAATTTGCCCAGCTTGATTGGCAGTGGTTGGCAGCGCAGATGCGTCGTCCAGCCTGGTTGTTTGATACCCGAGCAATTTGTGATGCTTCTGCTGCCAGGGCTGCGGGGCTTAAGGTTTGGCGGGTCGGTGAAGGATGACGTGATGCCGCTCGTCGCAACACCCTTAACACGATGGTCTTAGCAGGGGAATCTGTACGGCGTTTGCGCGGAGCAATTGGCATTCAGATCGCCAGTCAGATCTGCAAATTACTGGTTGCCATCGGTTTGGGAGGCTGGATGGCCCGTTACTTGGGACCGACTGCATTTGGAAGCTTTAATTTTATATTTGCAACTGTCAGTATCTTAGCGCCTCTTGGTAGTTTAGGGATAAAAAATGCTTTGGCCGGCCTGCTCGCCGAAGCGAGAAGTTCCCATGGTCATGCAATGAATGGTTTGCTCTCTTCAGCACTTATTATTGAAGTCTCAGGCACCCTTTTATTGTCTCTTTGTCTGTTGCCCTGGCTGCTAACAAGCCGCAATATGACAACCAATGGTTTGCTTGTTTGTGCGATCGCCATAAATTTTTTTAATTCAGGTGAAGTATTTGAGGCCTATTTGTTTAATCAGCATCGTGGTGCACTCGTTGGCTTGTCACAACTGGTCCAGGTCTTGTTGGGCGCTGCACTGACGATTGCCGCATTAATCACGAGAGCCCCACTGGTGGCTTTTGGTGTCATTCTTGCCATTCAGGCGGCTATTTACGCATTGGCGCTTTGGACATGTGTGTACTGTTCGTGCGCCTCATCTAACAAAAGTCTTTATATTAACAAGTGGCAAACTATTCAATCTCTGCTTTCAAGAGGGTTGCCTTTTGTTCTGTCTGGGCTTTCTGTGATGGTTTACATGAAGTCAGATCTGATTATGCTGGAGTGGCTGCGCTCATCCAGGGAGGTTGGCTATTATTCAGTGGCCGTAAAAGCCTCTGAGTGTTTGTATTTTTTGCCTGTTATTTTGGCCAATAACTTTTTGCCGCGATTGAAAAGATTTGCGAGTTACCAGCTTGATTGTGTGCTGGCTAATCTGAAGCGCTTTTACAAGTTTTCCTGGCTGTTGGGTGTTTGCATGGTAGCTGTCACGATGTTGTTTATGCCTGTTTTGATTCCTCCAATTTTTGGCCCCCAATTCTCGCCGGCTTTGCCGGCCTTGCTTGCCCTTGGGCCAGCTGCTTTCGCTGTATCCACCGGTTGTGCGAGTACGACTTGGATGAATGTCAATGGCTACGGTCGGATCATTGCTATTCAAAGCGTTTTTGGCGCCATCAGCAATATTGTTCTGAATCTTCTTCTCATTCCTGGGTTTGGTATCGTTGGGGCTGCTATTTCAACATCGCTGTCTTATCTAATGAGTGTTTTTGTCATTGGCTTCTGTTTTCGTGATATTCGCACGAATATTCTAATGTTGGCTTTTCCATGGTGATTGCTCAACTTTCTCAGCTGTTCCCCCCCGCTCTATACCGTTGGCTGCGTCGGCTGAAACGAGATGTATTGCAATCGGGCAGTACTGGTCTTGATGGGCTTGATTTGAAGTTGATCCATGCCATTCAGCCTCGACGGCATGGTTTTTTTGTTGAGCTTGGAGCCAATGATGGAGTGTGCCAATCTAATACCTATAAATTGCAGCGCTCCTACGGCTGGTCGGGCCTCTTGATTGAGCCAAGTCCAGCACGCTTTGTTGAGTGTGTCGAAAATCGCTCATTTGAACCTGTTCCGGCTTTTAAATGTGCGGCTTGCGTGCCATTTGACTTCTGTGAGCGATTCGTGGAAATTGAATACTCGGATTTAATGAGTGTTGCCAAGGGATTGAATGTTGGCGACGCCGACGCAAGCGCTCATGCTGAGTCTGGTCGGGAGCATTGGAAGGGTTCTGATCAGCGTTATATCTTCGGCGCTTTGGCGATGCCATTGACAGAAATTTTAGCTGAAGTTGAAGCGCCAGCAGATTTTGATTTGCTATGTCTCGACGTTGAAGGTAATGAGCTTGCGGTTTTGGAGGGGCTTGATTTTAGCTGTTACCGGCCGCGATGGATTCTTGTTGAGCTTAGAGGCTTTGAAGTGAGAGATTATCTGCTGTCGCATGGCTTTGTCGAGGAGATGGTCCTGTCGGCTAATGATCAGTATTCAGATGTTTTGTTTCGTTCGGTTTTTGTTGGAGGACTCCGGCTTGAGTAATTGGCATTCTCATTGGTGCTGGTCTTTGCAAGCGCTGATGCTGTATTGTAAATTTCACCCATACGTAAGCTTGGTACACCAGTGCAGTTGCTATGTCGATGAAGAGTCTGCAGAGCCTCAGGGGCTTTGTCGATCTGTTGCCTCAGCAGCTTGCGCTTTGGCAGCACGTCGAGACGGTCGCTCGAGAGCACTTTCGTTGCGCAGCGGTGTCTGAGATCAGAACACCTTTTCTGGAGCATACTGAACTATTCAGCCGAGGTATTGGAGACGCGACTGATGTGGTCGGTAAGGAGATGTACACCTTTGCAGACCGCGGCAATCGCAGTTGCACTCTCCGTCCGGAAGGTACCGCCTCTGTTGTTCGCGCAGCCATTCAACACGGTCTTCTCAGCCAGGGTGTGCAACGCCTTTGGTATAGCGGTTCGATGTTCCGCTATGAGCGACCCCAGGCTGGTCGTCAACGCCAGTTTAACCAAATTGGTGTTGAATGGTTGGGTGTCAGCGATGCCCAAAGTGATGCTGAAATCATTGCATTGGCATGGGATCTTTTGACGTCACTTGGTCTTGATGATCTGACCTTGGAGCTTAATAGTCTGGGACATAGCGAGGACCGCTTGGCCTATCGGGATGTTTTGGTCGAGTGGCTGGAGCAGCATCGTGACGAGTTGGACCCCGATTCCCAGGCTCGCATCAGTTCCAATCCACTGCGGGTGCTGGACTCCAAGCATCCCGCTACCCAGTCGTTGCTGGTGGCGGCCCCTCAGTTGAACGATGTCCTCTCCTCTGAAAGCCAGGAACGCTTTCTGCAGGTTCAGGAAGCATTGTCGGCACTGGGGATTCCCTTTGTCTTGAACCCCAGGCTTGTTCGCGGATTGGACTATTACAGCCATACAGCTTTTGAATGCACCAGTCTTCACCTTGGCGCCCAGGCCACGGTCTGCGGAGGTGGCCGTTATGACGGTTTGGTGCAGCAGCTGGGTGGACCACAGACAGCGGCGATGGGCTGGGCCTTGGGTATGGAGAGGCTGGTTTTGCTGTTGGAACAGCGGCTTGCCAGTGGAGCATTGACCTTGCCGCGCCAACGTCCCGATCTTTACATTGCCACCCGCGGCGATGCAGCAGCTATTGCTGGATTGCAGCTGGCCGTTGCATTGCGTCGCGCTGGCCTGGCCATCGAGCGTGATGCCAGTGATAGCTCGTTCGGCAAGCAAATGAAACGGGCTCAGCGCTCTGAAGCCCGCTGTGTGGTTATGTTTTCGCAGGAGGAGCTTCAGGCAGGCTCGGTGACCCTGAAACCATTGCAGGCTGCAACACAACCTGTTGATGTTGAGGCGTCCATTGCACTGACTGACACCAAGGCCATGGTTCGCTTTTTGGTGGCGTTGAGTCTCGATGCGCCTTGAGGTTTCAATCAAGCTTGTTGGGTAATTGTTGTGTTGTCCCTGATCAGGGGCCAGGAGGTGCCGTTGCTGATGTTCT
>VGQR01000010.1 GCA_016882345.1 Cyanobacteria bacterium K_DeepCast_35m_m2_023 | reverse complement strand
GGCTCACGGTCCTGGGCCCCACACCGGAGCAGCAACCCGATCGCGGCGCTCTGGCGGCATTCCACATCGAGGGCCTGCACGCCAACGACATTGCGGCCTTGCTCGATTCATCGGGCATCTGCATTCGCAGTGGTCACCACTGCACCCAGCCGCTGCACCGCCACTACGGACTGAGCGGCAGCGCCCGCGCCAGTCTCAGCTTCACCACCACACCCGAAGAGATCGACCGCTTTGCCGACGAGCTCGAGGGCACGATCGCCTTTCTGCGCGAGCACAGCTAAGGCTGCACGGCCCTCAGTGGCTTAGCGGAACCGAGCGAACCGAGCGGACGCCAGTCGGTCATGGCAGCGGAGTCAGCATGGCCAAGGCCTCGGCCCGGTGGGCACCGTGCCAACCCCACCGCCACTGCCAGCCCGCCTGGGCCGCGGCCGCCGCGATGGCGCTCCGGTCGGCGGGGAGATCAAAACGGGTGAGGTGGCTGATGACGTGGTCCTGTTGTTCGCTGCTGAGCTGGGGCCAACCGGTGTGGATGCGGCGGGTGTAGCGCGTGATGTAGGCCTCAAGACTTTCGCTCGGCTCGCGAAACACATCGACCCAGATGAACAGTCCATCAGGGTTAATGCGTTGGCGCGCGGCTTTGAGAAAGGTCAATTTGGCGCCGTCATCGAGGTGGTGAAGGGCGAAGGCCGAATGCAGGATGTCGGTTCTGGTTTGCTGCCCGAGGGGGCCGGTTGATGGCTCAAGGTCGTTCAGGGCCCAGGCCAGCAGATCGGCCTCGAGCCATTCGGTCGCGTAGGGCACTGCGCCTAAGGCCCGTTGGGCCATGGCAGCACGACCCCTGCCAGGTCCAGACCGGTGTAGTGATTCAGGGGCAGCCGCTGCAGCAGCGGCGCCAATAAGGCCAGATCACCGCAGCCCAGATCCACCATGCGGGGAGCAGGGGCAGAGGCGGGACGCGATTGCAGCCAGCTGTCGATGGCGTCGGCTGTGGCCTCGGCCACGGCGTGGTGTTCCATCAGATCGTGTTCCACGATTGCCCGGTAGGAGCTCCACTGCCGCTCGAAGAAATCCATCACCCGCTGGCTGGTGGCCTCATCCTGCTGGAGCGATGCGGCCCAAGCTGCGTTGATGGTCAGCTGGGTTCATCCCACAGGTTGGCCCGGGTGTAGGGCCCTGCTGGCAGTTCCCAGAAGCTGCCATCGACAAAGCGGTGCTGCCGATCCAGAGCGGCGATCTGTTGTAGCTCGGAAGCGCTCAGCTGAAGTTGGGCCGCCTGCAGATTGGCGGCCAGACGCTCCCGCTGCACCGACTTGGGGATCACGGCGGTGTCGCAGGCCAGGCCCCAGGCCAGCAGCACCTGAGCTGGGCTGCTGCCATGGCGCTCGGCGATGGCCGCAAGTGCCGGTTCGCTCAGCAGTGGCCCGGGGCCGCCGGCAGCAGCTGAGCCCAGGGGCGAATAGGCCGTGACGGCGATGTCGTGTTGCCGGCAAAAGGCCAGCAGGTCGTTCTGCTGCAGCCAGGGGTGCCGCTCGATCTGGTTCATCGCCGGTTGGATGCGGCAATGGGGAAGCAGCGCCGTGATCTTGGCACCGCTGCAGTTGGACAGGCCGATGTGGCGCACCAGCCCGGCGTCCACCAGCGCTTCCAGGGCGGCCCAGGTGGTGTGCAGCGGCAGCTGCTCCAGGGGGATCTGGTCATGGGCCTCGCGGGGCATCAGCACCCCGTGGGTGTGCACCACCGGCCAGTGGATCAGGTAGAGATCCAGGTCGTCGAGCTGCAGATCGGCCAGGGTGCGCTCCAGGGCCGGGCGCACCTGCTTTGGGGCGTGGCAATCGTTCCAGAGCTTGGAGGTGATCCAGAGCGCGTCCCGTTTGACCACACCTTCAGTCAGGGCGCCTGTCAGGGCAGTGCCGATCTCGGCTTCGTTGCCGTAGATGCTGGCGCAGTCGATGTGGCGGTAGCCCAGTTCCAGCGCCGTGCGCACGGCCCGGCCCACCTCGCCCGGGGCCGCTTTCCAGGTGCCCAGGCCGAGGGCGGGCATGGTGGTGCCGCCTTGGATGGTGAGTTCAGGCATTGCTGTGGCGGGGCTGTCCATCCGCGGGGGATCTCGCTGCTCACCAGCCTGGTCACAATGGCCCTGACCTGCCTGCTCCTGGCTCGCTCGGACGATGCGCCTCCTCCTGTTCCGTTCTGTTTTGGCAGCCTTCTCGCTCCTGCCGCTCTCCTGGAGCGCTGCCATCGCGGCGCCCGCAGCGGGTCGTTGCGCGCCGCCAGCCGATCTGACACGCCTGTCGGGTGTTTGGCAAGCCACAGCCCTGGCCCATGTCAGCGGCGGCGTGGCTGACAGCGTGCAGCGGCTGCAGCTGCAGGTCGGCGCGGATGGCCGCGTGCGCGGGCAGCGCGACTGGGCTGCCCGCGACACCACCCCAGGCGCCATTCAGGGCCGTGACCGGCAGGGGCAGCCTGCCTTTCGGGAGGTGGAACCGCTGATCGGCTGGATCGAGCCCCGCCGCTGCCGGCTGCTGCTGGTCGAAACCGACGACAGTGGCCGAGTCAGCGGCTGGCTGCGCCGTGATGCCGCCGGCCCGTTCCTGGAGCTGGAGATCAGCCAGAGCGGCAGGGGCGCTGTCGTGGTGTTTGCCGACTTCCGCCGCCCGACCAGCACTCAGGCCGGTGCCACCCCAAAGCCCTGATAGCCACTGATGCTGACTGCGCCATCGGCGCGGTCGCCCAGCGCGGCAAATCGCTGCACACCGACCTCGAGTTGTGCCGCAACCTCGGCCGTGGAGGCCGCGGCCCGCAGAGCTGACAGCTCCGGTCTGATGAACTCC
The DNA here is from genome assembly GCA_016882345.1 of Cyanobacteria bacterium K_DeepCast_35m_m2_023. Next base: position 13,305 of record VGQR01000010.1, on the reverse strand, counting down.
AGCAAATAGCCGCAGAACTGGTGCACTTGCTCGCGACCACTGGGGCACCAGAAATGGAGGCCCACCATCGGGTTGCGCACGGCCGTGAAGCCCGCCAGTTCCAGCAGGGGGCCCAGACGCGGGCCGGCATGGGCGTCGCCATGGCGGTTGAAGTGGGCCACAAACGCGGCCAGCAGTGCCTCGATCGCAGCATCCGGCGGCGACACCCGCAGGCTGGCGTAATCGGTCTCGGTGAGGTGGATCGTGCCGCCGGGCCGCAGCACCCGCCTTGCCTCACGCAGCACCGCCAAGGGGTTGGCCAGGTGCTCAATCACCCACACCAGCCTCACCCGCTCAAAGTGCTGATCGGGCCAGGGCAGCGCCGCGCCGTCGCCCACCACCAGCTCCACCGGGTTGGCGCTGCCGGCGCCCTGCCCCTGCGCGTCCAGATGCAGGCGAGCCGCTGCGATCTGCTCTGGGCTGATGTCGATGCCGCTCAGCAGCGCCTGTGGGTGGGCGCGGGCGATCTGGGCCAGCACGGCCCCGACGCCGCAGCCGATCTCGAGCAGCCGCTCGCCGGGGTGCAGCTTCAGATTGGCGGCCAGCAGCTCGGCCAGCACATCGGCCTGCTCAATCAGCCGTTGCTGCTCGCGCGCACTGGTGCCGTGGATGTAGGACCGCTCACTCATGGGCGGGCTGTGCGCTCATGCTGTGATGGTGGCAGTGCCAGCCTCCGCTGACCATCGCTTCGCCGTGCCCGCCGACCAACCAACTCTGTTTTTGGTCGTGCTCGGCGGCCGCGCCCCCGGTTGCCACATCGAGCTGCATGACGTGCGCTTTGTCGCAGGCAGCAGCATCGACGACACCTTGCCCGAGCTGCGGCGGCAGTGGTTCGGGCGGCGTGAGGGTCTGCACCTCGATGCCTTCATGGCGGTGCGGGCGATCGATGGCTGGGCGGTGAGCATGGGGCGCGAGCCCGCTGCGCCCAGGCCCGAGCGCCTGTGGTTCGTGAACCTGGGCGCCTACCGCCCCGATTCGCTGGCCGAGCTGCACCACTTCGGTCTGGTGGTGGCCCGCTCGCCCCAGGCGGCCAAGGCTGCCGCCAAGCGCCAGTGGCTGCGCGGAGCGCTGCAGCAGCACAAGGATGATCTGGCTGCCGTCGACGATTGCCTGGCGCTTGAGCAGTTGGAGCTGCTTGGTGGAGAGCGCTGGCATGTGCAGCTGGCGCCCCACCCCGAAGGCCTGAGCCAGGGCCAGGTGCCTGATTGGTTCGGCTACCGACCGATCTGAATTCAAGATTGGATTCGTCAAGCAAGCTCTGGACAGTTCGGACAAACTGATGCCATGACCCCGGGCTTCACCAGCATCGGCTTTCTGTTGCAACAGGCGGCTGAGAAGGCTCTCAAGGCGTTGATCCACCTTGCCGGTGGCGAGGCTCCCTTCACCCAATGATCTGGCTGCTTTGCTCGATCTGTTGAACGCGTTGGACGAACAGCCCGCAGCCGGCGATCTTCTGAGTGAGTTGAGCTTTTTCGCGGTGCAGTAGCGCTACGACGACGAAATCGAGATCGACCAGCCTGACTGGCAGGCTTGTTTCGCTGCTGTTGAAGGTTTGATCCTGGAGAACGAAGGCCGAATAGCTGATCATTGATCAATGGCCGTGGGCGCAGGTACCGGCTGATCCATCGGGCCTGAGCGTTGTGTACGAGGGTGCCGGGCCATAAGGCAGGGGCCTGGAACGACCGGGCGTCAGCATGGGGCATCTGGCGCCCCAACGCATCCCATGAACATCGACGGCAAGCCCTGGCGCACTATCTGGCTCGAGGCTGGCGGTCGTTCCGTTGGGGTGATTGACCAGACCCTGTTGCCTCATCGCTTCACCACCCGCTCGCTGGCCAGCTGTGAGCAAGCGGCTGAGGCCATCCGCACCATGGTGGTGAGGGGCGCCCCCTTGATCGGTGTCACCGGTGCCTATGGGCTGATGCTTGCGCTGCAGGCCGATCCCAGCGATGCCGCGTTGGCCGCGGCGTTTGCGCAGCTCAACGCCACCCGTCCCACGGCGATCAACCTGCGCTGGGCCCTCGAGCGGGTGCGCGCTGTGGTGGCACCCCTGCCGCCGGAGCAGCGGGCCGAAGCTGCCAAACATGAGGCGGCCGCCATCGCGGATGAAGACGTCGCCATGTGCGAGGCGATCGGCGATCACGGCCTGGTGCTGTTCCAGCAACTCGCGGCGGGGAGGCCTGCCGAGCGTCAGGACCAACCTTTCAACGTGCTGACCCACTGCAACGCTGGCTGGCTGGCCACGGTCGACTGGGGCACGGCCCTGGCCCCCATCTACAAGGCCCACCGCGCCGGGCTCCAGATCCACGTGTGGGTCGATGAGACCCGCCCCCGCAACCAGGGCGCCAGCCTCACCGCTTTTGAGCTGGGTCGAGAGGGGGTGCCTCACACCGTGATCGTCGACAACGCTGGCGGCCACCTGATGCAGCACGGCCAGGTGGATGCGGTGATCGTCGGCACCGACCGCACCACCCGCACGGGAGATGTCTGCAACAAGATCGGCACGTATCTCAAGGCCCTGGCCGCCCACGACAACGGCGTGCCCTTCTATGTAGCCCTACCCGCCTCCACGATCGACTGGAGCGTGGCCGACGGGGTGGCCGAGATCCCGATCGAAGCCCGCAGCGCCGTCGAGGTCACCCACATCCAGGGGCGTGCTGGCGACGGCACCATCAGCAGCGTGCAGCTGAGCCCCGACGGCAGCGCCGGCTTCAACCCGGCGTTTGATGTCACCCCGGCCCGGCTGGTGACCGCCCTGATCACCGAGCGGGGTGTCTGCCGAGCCGACGAGCAGGCCCTCAGGGCCCTTTACCCGACAATCTGAGCCAGCTCGACGCCAGACCAAGTCAGACCTAGCGTCGCGCTGGCGTTTGCAGAGACTCGGCATGACCGCTTTGATGGTTGCTGTGAAGGCCAATGATCTGAGCGCTGTTGAAGCGCTGATCACAGGCGGGGCTACCGTTAATGTGGCCGATTCCCAGGGAGATTGGCCCGTGATCATGGCCGCCTATCTCGGCCACGTTTTGGTGCTGCGGCAGTTGTTGCAGGCTGGCGCCGATCTCAGCGTTGTCGATCCGGGCATGAAAGCCACCGCCTTGCATGCGGCGGCCTATGCCGGCCATGCCGAAGCCTGCAGCCTGCTGATCGCGCACGGGGTGGAGATCGATCGGCAGGGGCCGCTCAACGGCTACACGGCCTTGCACGATGCGGTCTGGCAGTCCAACCTCGCCGCGGCCCGCGTCATTGTCGAGGCTGGTGCCGATCGCTCGCTGCGCTCCAAGCGCGGCCAGACCCCGCTGGATCTGGCCCGTGCCAACGGGACCCGCGAGCTCGAAGCGCTGTTGGAGCGTTGACGCGTGCCCTGGCGGCCTGGGTTGTCAGCGCTTCCAGCCGCTCAGCACCAGCTTGCCGATCGAGCTGCCGCTCTCGAGCTGGGTGTGGGCAGCCCGCAGTTGGGTCGCGCTGATCGGTCCAAGCTGCTGGCGGGCGGTGGTGTGCAGCTCACCGGCGTCAATCAGCTGGCCCAAGCGGTCCAGGATCCACCCCTGCTGACCCTGGTCAGCAGTGCCGTACTGGGCGCGGGTGAACATGAATTCCCAGCACAGACGGGCGCTTTTGCTTTTGAGCACGCTCTGCTCGAGGGGGCTGCGGTTGCCCACGATCGCCAGGATCGCCCCTTGCGGCGCCACCAGTTCGGCCATTGAGCTCCAGTAGGTGTCGGTGTCGGCAAAGTTGGCGATCCAGGGCACCTGCTCGATGCCAACGGCGCTGAGCTGGGGGGCCAGCGGCTGACGGTGATCGATCACCGCGGCGGCTCCGAGCTCGCGAACCCAGGCCTGACTCTCGGGTCGTGAGGCGGTGGCGATCACCTGCAGACCAGCGCGGCGGGCAAGTTGGATCGCCATCGAGCCCACACCGCCGGCTCCGCCGATGATCAGCAGTGACTGTTCGCTCTGGGCTGGGTTGGGCTCAGGGCTCAACCCCAGCCGTTCAAACAAACCCTCCCAGGCGGTGAGGCCTGTCAGGGGCAGGGCCGCGGCATGGGCCGCGCTCAGGTTCTGGGGCGGCCGGCCGCAGAGGCGGCTGTCAATGGCGACCAGTTCGGCGTTGCAGCCTGGCCGGGTCACATCGCCGGCTGCCATGACGCGATCGCCCACCTGCCAGCGACCTGCGGCGGCGGCTTCAGGGCCCAGTGCGGCAACTCTCCCGCAACAGTCGAAGCCCAGCACCAGCGCAGGCTCATGCCGACGCGGGTCTGCCGGGCCCTTGCCGGCCCTGAGCTTGGTGTCCACCGGATTGACGCCGATGGCCTCAACGGCGATCAGCAGGTCGTGGGGGCGCAGCGCCGGCGCCGGCAGCTCCAGATCGAGCAAGGCTTCTGGGTCGCTGATCGGCAGGTGGCGGTGCAAACCGATGGCTCGCATGGGGTCGATCGGGAGATGGGGCCATGATCACTCCAGGTTGAAGGTCTCTGCCCTTGTCTGCCGCTGCCGACGATCTGGAGCTGCGCCAACAGCTGCTGAGCACCGCCCGCGCCCTCAATGCCAGTGGCATCAACCAGGGCACCTCGGGCAATGTCTCGCTGCGCATCGTGGGGGGGCTGCTGATCACGCCCACGTCGCTGCCTTACGAACAGATGGGGCCTGAAGATCTGGTGGCTGTGGATCTTCAGGGTCGCTCCCTTGCGGAGGGGCAGCGCAACCCCTCATCGGAGTGGCGGCTGCATGCCGACATCCTCAGCAGCCGCCCCGACATCGATGCGGTGGTGCATTGCCACTCGACCAGCGCCACCGCCCTGGCCTGCCATGGCCGCGGCATTCCGCCGTTTCACTACATGGTGGTGGCCGCCGGCGGATTGGATGTGCGCTGCGCGCCCTACGCCCTGTTCGGCACCCAGGGGTTCTCGGATCGGGCCGTTGAGGCCCTGCAGGATCGCCGCGCCGCCCTGCTGGCCCACCACGGTCAGGTGGCAATCGGCAGCAGCCTCGCCCAGGCCTTGCGGCTGGCGATTGAAATCGAGACATTGGCTCGGATGTATCTGCAGGCCCTTGCGGCCGGAGAGCCACCCCTGCTCAGCGCCGAGCAGATCACTGCCGTGCAGCAGCAGTTCAGTTCCCTTCAATACGGACTTTGATGACCATCGCCGAGACCGATCTGACCACAGCGATGGCCCAGCGGCTGGCCCTGCGCCAGCACTGGGATGCGGTGCGCAATCGCGATCTGTTCGCCCTGCTGGTGCTCACCGTGCCGCGGTTGCTGTCGGCTGAGCGGGTGTCGGTGTTTGTGCGCGACCCCGAGCGCAACAGCATCTGGCTCGAGGCCGGCACTGGTGTGGTGCAGCGTCAGATCGTCGTGGCCGATGCCGATTCGATGGTGGGGCGTGTCATGGCCAGCGGCGAGGTGCTCCGGGCCAGTGGACTCGCCCAGGCCGCCGGGGTGCACCAGCAGTTGGTGCAGAGCACCGGCTTTGTGACCCACTCGGCCCTCACGGTGCCGGTGTTCAACCGCCAGGGCGAGGCGGTCATCGCCGCCCTGCAAGTCCTGAATAAGGCCGCAGCGCAGGGCGACCTGGGCTTCGATGACGACGATGTGGCGCTGCTCGAGCAGATCGCCTTCGCCGTGCAACCGTCCCTTGAGGAGGTGTTTGCTCGCCAGGACCTGGTGCGTCAGGCCGAGGCGTTGGATCGTCAGATCGCCGTGCTGCAGGCGCGCGATTCGGCGATTCGCCCGGGCCACATGATGCGCACCTTTGCGCCGCTGCAGACCCTGGGTTCGGCAGGTTTCGCGCATCACCGCTACCAGACCACCACCTATCCGCCCTTCATTGACCTCGGCAGCGCGGGGGTGCTGCGCGACACCTGGGATACCTCGCCCCAGGACGTCTTGATTTGCACCCACCAGAAGGTGGGCACCCATCTGGCCAAGAAGTTTCTGGTGGAACTGCTGCAGCGGAGCCATGACCTGCCGGCCCAGCACCCCTGCCGAGACGGCGACATCGGTCATGGGGCAGTGCCCTGGCCCGAAGTCATGCTCTCCCAGCAGGGTGAAACTGCCTGGCAGGACTTTCTGGCCAGCACCGGCGTTGCGCCGCGTCTCTGGTATCTCCACTGCGGGTATGGCGACCTGCCGGTGCGCCGCATTCATCCCCAGACCCGGTTTGTCATGGTGATCCGCGATCCCAAGGCCGTGGCGGTTTCGCAATACCACTTTTGGCAGAAGCACCCTTTGCTGGGCGTGGATCCGTCGTTTGATCTCGACAGCTTTGTCGATCTGTTCCTGGGTGATGACCTCTACTTCGGCAACTACCACAGGCATGTGTTGGGCTGGCTGGACCGGGCTGATCAGCGGCTCGATCTGCAGCAGCTTTGCCTGCTCTATTACGAAGATATGGTCGAGAACAAGCGGCAGGTGGCCCGCCAGCTGCAGGGCGTTCTACCGGGCTCTGGCCCGCTCGATGACCAGCAGATCGAGGCCTTGGTCGCCGCGACGGGTTTTGATGCGATGAAGCGGGAAATGACCGACAACCCCCGCAGTTTTCACCTCAATCCCACGGTGTATTTCAGGGCTGGCACGACCGACAGCTGGCGCCAGGAACTGTCCGAGCGCGCGGCCGAGCGCATCGACGCTGCCACCGATCAGCTCTGGGGCGCTTCGCCCGTGCGTGCCCAGCTGGAGCGCTACCTGTCCGCCTGAGGCGTGCGCCGGCTCGCCAGGGCGATTCCATCGCCCAGCGACAGGATGCAGCTGATCAGATCGTCGCGCCCCTGAAGTTCCGCATTGAAGCGGGCCAGCGCCAGGGCCGAGCGGTCGTCGTCGCGAGGCGCGCACACCTGACCGCGCCAGAGCACGTTGTCAAACACCAGCACCCCTCCCGGTGCCAGCAAAGGCAGGGCCAGTTCGAGATAGGCCGAATACTCCCAGTTGGCCCCATCGATGTAAATGAGCTCGAAACCGGGCTCGAGCTGGGGCAACAGCTGGAGCGCATCACCGAGCAGGAACTGCACCCGCTCGCTGTAGCCGAGCTGGTGCCAGCACTGCTGCGCAATGGCGGTGCTGCTCGGGTCGCTGTCGATGGCGGTCAACTGGCCGCCGGGGCCCAGGCCATCGAGCAGGGCCAGCGATGAACTGCCGCTGAACACCCCGATCTCCAGGGCCCTGCGGCAGCCGCGGCTGGCGGCCAGCCAGCGCAGCAGCAGGCACACCTCGAGGGCGCTGACCTTCGAGGCGGTGGCTCCGCAATGCTCGGCGGTCAGCTGGCGCGCCATAGCGAGCCCAGGGATCGGGGCATTGGCCCGGCGGCACAGGTAATCCTGCAGAGCGCCGGCCGGTTCCTTGTAGGCCACGACCGCGTTGAGAGCGGCGCCCGTGTCGGCTGGGGCTGGTGCATGGCCAGGGGCGTCGACCATGCGGCTCGGGTTGGCCTGGTCAAAGGCCTCCAATTCCATGCATTGGTTGTAGAGACGCCTCAGCAGCGCAAAGCGCTCCAGATCGAGGCCCAGCCGCGCCACACCATCGAGATGGGCGACCAGGGCCACGTCGGCCCAACTGACTTGGTCGCCCACGCCATAGCTGCCGGCCGAGCTCCGGATCAGCTCCTGCACCACCGTCAATGCTTCGGTTTGGTGCTGGCGCCGCAGGTCGTTGAGCGTCGCATCGTCGAGGGCCAGGTGCCGTCTGAACTGGCCTGGGAGCAACAGTGGCTGCAGGCTCGAGCCGATCGCACTCAGCGCCCGCCTGACCTGCAGACGAGCCGTGGCTTCCGCAGGCAGCAGCGGGACACCCCAGCCGGTGAAGCGCTCCTCGAGAGTTTCGAGCGCCACCAGCGAATCGGCCCAGCGTTCGCCATCCACCTCGAGGACGGGCACCTGGCCCAGGGGGTTCAGGGCCAGGAACCAGGGTTCGCGCTGCTCCAGAGCGTCGAGGGAGACCGGGCGGTACGCAAAGGGCAGCTGTTTGAGTCGCAGGGCGATCTGCAGGCGGTGGCTGCAGCTGGAGCGCCAACAGCCATACAAGGTGATGGAGGGGGTCATGCGGATCGTTGCTGCAGCCATAGCGCCAGGCTGATCCACAGCACGGTCAATCCCAGGCAGACCAGGATCCAGGTGCTCAATCCCCAGCCGGCGATCGCCAGGGGGGCCATCACCGTGATCACGCCGCCCGCGAGCAGCGGTTGCAGCAGCAGTTGCTTGATCGAAAAGGGCGTCAGGGCGTTGCTGCGGTCACCCGGGTCGGCCATGTTGAGCAGCAGCAGCCCGCTGGCGGCGACCCCGGTGGCCTGGCCAAATTCCAGAATTCCTCGTTCGAACCAGGGGGCCGGCAGGGTGCGGCCGAGCAGCAACACCACGGCCAGGTTCCAGACCAGGCCCAGAACGGCCAGCACCGACAGCGGCAGCCAATCCTGGGCCAGCAGCCCCAAATCGAGGCAGGCCGTGGCGGCCACGATCAGCAGATCGGCTGAGACCGTGGCAAGGCGGCTCTGCACCTTGGTGCAGGCCAGGGCGTCGGCACCGCTGCGTTCGAGCACCAGGCGCACCAGCAACGAGCCGATCAGCGCCAGCGGAAACACCGGCAGGGCATCGATCACCACGGCGAATCCGCCGCCGAGACGCGCCGCCAGCATCTGAAGCAGGGCCATCAGACCGCAGCCGATGGCCACGGCAATACCCACAAAGGCCAGATTCACGGCCCAGCGGGCCAGTCGCATGGCCCAATGCTCGGCGTCTGCAACCGGCGTGTCGGTCGGGCCTGCGCGACCCGCAGCCGTGCTATCGCCGTCAGCCATCAACCAGCCGCGGGCGCGGGCGATCACCACCACCAGCCCCCCGACCAGGGTCGAGGCCAGCAAGCCAACGGTGGCCATGGCCAGCCCTAGGCCGGTGCCCCCCTCGACGCCCAGGCGTTCGTAGGTGGGCCCCATGGCGGCGGCTGACCCGTGTCCCCCTTCGTAGGCCACCTCGATCAGGCAGGCCATCACCGGGCTGACATGCAGCAGCGGTTGCAGCACCAGCAGCACCGCCAGCCCGGCCACCAAGTACTGGCCGAACGCCAGAGTCAGCGCGAGCAGCACCTGGGCCCCCAGCGGCCTCAGCAGACCATTGATTTTGGGCAGTGGCTTGCCCACCAGCAGGGTGCCGAACACCAGGGTCAGCAAGATCAGCGGCAGCTGGTTCCAGATCGCGATCACCGCATCGGGGATCAGGGCGACCAGCCTGCCGCCGGGTGCGATCAGCAGTCCAAAGGTGCCGGCCAGCAGCGCCTCGGGAATCCCCCACTGATGCACCCCCAGGCGCCGCCCTGCTGCGGTGCCCAGCAGCAGCAGCCCCACCAGCAGGACGAGGGCGAGCAGCAGCGTCATGGCAGCTTCAAATGCTGGTGGAAGAAGGCTTCGGTCGCCTCCAGCACCTCGATCTGGGTCGCGCCGCTGCCAAAGCCATGACCTTCGTCGGCGAAGGTGTGCACCGCGACGGGAATGCCGTTGCGGCGCAACGCTGCAGCCATCCGCTCGGTCTGTTCAGGCGGCACCACCCGGTCCTGCAATCCCTGAAAAAAGATCACCGGACAGCGGATGCGGTCGGCATGCTGCAGGGGCGAGCGTTGCTGATAGGTGTCGGCCGCGATGGGCCATGGCCCCACCAGATTCTCGAGGTATCCCGCTTCAAAGCGGTGGGTGTCCCGCGCCAAGGCGCTCAGATCGGCCACGCCATAGCGACTGGCCCCCACCTTGAAGACAGGGGTGAAACACAACGCGGCCAGGGTGGTGAAGCCACCGGCGCTGCCCCCTTCGATGGCGATGCGCTCGCTATGGGCTTTGCCGGCAGCGATCAGGGCCTGGGCCGCCGCGGCGCAGTCGGCCACATCGACGATGCCCCACTGGCCATTGAGCCGTTCGCGGTAGGCCCGGCCGAAGCCGGTCGAGCCGCCGTAATTCACATCGACCACGCCCCAGCCGCGGCAGGTCCAGTACTGGATCGGCAGGCTCAGCCCTGTGCGGGCCATGGCGGTGGGGCCGCTGTGACTCTTGACCAGCAGGGGGGCTTGGGGGTTGGCCCCGCCAGCTGGGGGGTAGTACCAGGCGTGCGTGGGCTGGCCGCCGTGGCCTGCAAACCACAGGACCTCGGGCTGGCTGATCTGCCCTGGGGCCAGCGGGCAGGGCTCGGGGCTGGCGGGGGTGTGCTGCCACTGGCCTTGGCTCAGATCGATCTGCAGCAGGCCAGTGCCGCACACAGGACTGCCGGCCACAACCACGGCGATTGAACCGCTCCCATCGCTCGCGGCATCCAGTCCGCCCAGGTCGTTGAACGGAAGCTCGATCGGCCGCCAGGGTTTGTCCTGCTGCAATGGCACCTCGCCCAGCTCCCACGCCCCCTGGCGGCAGCACAGCGCCAGCAGATGTTGGCCATCCCAGGCGCTGGTGCGCATGCCATACATCCACTGGGGCATGGCAAATTCGGCCTCCATGGCCAGCAGCGACTCCCAGCCGTTGCCGGAAAGCCGCTGCAGGTTCCAGAAGCCGCTGCGATCGCTGGCGACCACCAAGGTCTCGGAACCGTTGGGGTTGATCCACAGCGGCTGGAACAACGATTCGTCGGGGTTCCCCACCGCTGGACCGGCTAAGGCCACGGGGGTGCCCAGCTGCCCAGAGGCCAGCACGTCGGCCAGCAGCAAGGTGTTGCGTTCCCAGGGCATGGCCGGCTGCTGCCACTCGAGCCACGCCAGTTGGCGGCCGCTCGGGCTCAGCACTGCATAGCCGCCGAAATCGGCGCAGCTGTGGAGGAGCTCGGGTTCGCCGCCATCCAACGAGACGCTGACCAGATGGTCGCGTCCGCAGGCTTCCATGATTCCGAGCCAGCGTCGCCGCCGCCGGTCGATCAGGCCATCGGCAAAGCTCCGGGGGGCTTCTGGCGCCGCTGGTGGCGTCAGTTGGCGAAAGGCCTGGAGCGGGGGATCGGGGGCCTGCTTCAGATCCAGGTGCCAGAGACAGCGGTCGCCGTCGTGCACGAACACCAGCGCATCGCCATCGATCGCGGCTGCGCCGCCTCCGTATTCGTGCACACGGCTGCGCAGGTTCCAGGGGCCTGGGGTCAGCTCCTCGGCCACGCCCAGTGGGTCGTGGCGAAGTCGGCGCAGCAGGGTGGTGCGTCCCTGTTCGTGGGGGCGTTGCTCCAACCAGTACAGGTGGTCGCCGCAAAGGCGCGGTTCCTTGATGACCGGGGTGGTTCCCACAACGGCGCTGGCCTTCAGTCGCGTTGGGCCCGGCTCTGGAGGCATCAAGGGACTCAGGCGGATTGCCTTAGATTCGCGCAACGTATGGACGATCTGGTTTGGCGCGAAGCTTTGCCCAGATGGCTCGCTCCGCCGAGCATCAGAACCGCGCGGTGCAGGTGCCCAAAGAAGCCCTCGCTGAGCCCCCCCTGTCGATTTGCACGCTCGGCGATCAGGTCCTGCGTCAGCGGGCTCGGCGCATCAGCAAAGTCGACGAGTCGGTGCGGGACTTGGCCCGCGACATGCTGCGTTGCATGTACAGCTCCAGCGGGATCGGTCTTGCTGCCCCTCAGGTCGGCATCCATCAGCAGCTGATCGTCATCGACCTCGACCCCGACAATCCGGCGGCTTCGCCCATGGTGCTGATCAATCCCGAGATCCGCTCGTTCGGATCAGGGCTCGACACCTACGAAGAGGGCTGTCTCAGCATTCCTGAGCTGTATCTCAATGTGGTGAGACCCACCGAAGTTGAGGTCAGTTATCGCGATGAAATGGGGCGGCCCCAGAAGATGCGAGTCGACGGCCTGTTGTCCCGGTGCATCCAGCACGAGGTGGACCACCTCAACGGGGTGTTGTTCGTCGACCGCGTCACCGATGAACTGAGCCTGAATGAGGGCCTGCAGAACAAGGGCTTCAAGCGCTCTGACGTGCACTCGATCCGCTGAGTTGCCCCGATGCCAATGAAACCTCTGGCGGGTCTGTTTCTCGCTCTCGCCTGTCTGCTGGGAATCGCCGCGACCGGTTCGGTGTTTGAACTGGCCTATGGGGACCCTGATCTGGGCCTAGGCACCACGCGCCTGATCCTGGCCCTGAGCCTGCCTGGGTGCGTTCTGGCCCTGCTATTGGCCATCCGCATCAACAAACCTGTCTGAGGTGATGGCTGACGTCGTGCAATCGCCATACGATTCAGACACTGTCCAATGTTCGGTGATGGGTTCAGCCGCTCTGCGCTCGGTTCTCTCGGTTTCAGCTCTGGTCGCGCTCGCTGCTGGGGCATCGCTAGCTCCCGCCGCTCGGGCCCAGGGAACCTTTCAGGCCGTTGATGTCAATCAGGCTGCCTTTGTGGTGGTGTCGGCTCCCGTAGGGACCAGCGGCGCCAAGGCGCAGCTCCAGATCTATGAGCAGGTCAACCCGAACAAGCGCCCCTGCTTTCAGCTGTCAGGCAGCAATCCTGTCCGGGTGACCCCGTTGTTGGGTGGCTTTGATTTCACCGGCATTTGCAGTCGCTATGTCGATTCATTGGGGTACTCGGCCCGGATCGGTTCGGAAGACCTGGGTAGCGGCTACCGCCTGACCGTTCGCAAGACAGGCAGCGACAACATGTTGGTGGCAGCACCCGCGGGGGGGGCTGCCGGCAAGCCTGAATTGCTGGTGGCCCGCACCTACGGAACCGGTGGCCCCGTTGAGTATCTCGAGTTGAAGCTCGAGCCCGGCTGGCGTCTGATGAGGCGGGCCTTTGGCGGCAAACGTCTGGGCCACGTTTACCTCTATCGCGACAGCTGGCCTGCTGGCGGTGCGGCGATCCCTGCTGCTGCTGCTCCGGCGGCAGCCCCAGCCCCGGTGGTGGCGAGGCCAGTGACGCCGGCTCCGGCCCCTGCTGCTCCACCCAAGCTCGCTGTCGCCAAGCCTGTCGCCCCCGTGTTGGCCACAACCCTGCCCCAGCGCTCTGGCTCCAAGACACCGATGGCGTCGGCGGCCATGGCGCTTTACGCGCCCAGCGTCACCATCAGCTGCGCCCCGGTTGCCGGTGTGCCCACCACGGCTGGTCGTGGCTTCGGCAGAACCATTCCGTTGATGACTTGGTATCCCTCCAGCTTTGATCGCGCTGGATGGACGCCGCAAAAGCGTTGTCAGACCGTGTCCCAGAAGCTCGACGGCATTCGTCAGAAAGGCGAACTCAACTACCTGACCACCGGCACCGTGGCGCGCCAATCGGTGATCTGTGCGGTCGAGAAACCCAGTTCGTCCTGCTCCAAGACCAACATGATCATGACCCTGGAGAAG
>VGQR01000009.1 GCA_016882345.1 Cyanobacteria bacterium K_DeepCast_35m_m2_023 | reverse complement strand
GGAGCTGGGTTTCATGGCGGTCAGCCTGGATCTCGAGGGCCTGGTGAGCGGAAAGCTCAACCGGGCCCTGAAGTCCCCCTTGGCCGGTTGATCAGACGGCCAGGGCAGGGCTGCGTTCGCTGCTGGAAATCGCTGAGGGTGTCTCGCGGCGGAAGCTGGTGAGCTTGTGATCGCCGGCCTGCAGCTCGTCAATCAACACCTGGCAAGCTTTTTCGGGCATGGTGTGATCGCCGCAGGTGAACACATCCACAGCGGCATAGCCCGATTCGGGCCAGGTGTGGATCGAGATGTGCGATTCGGCCAGCAGGGCCAGACCGGTGACGCCCTGGGGTTCGAAATGGTGGGTGACCAAATGCAGCAGGGTGGCGCCGGCCCGTTTGGCTGCGTCGGTGATGGCGTCCCTGAGGAAAGCTTCGTCGTTGAGCCGATCCTGGTTGCAGGCGTAGAGCTCAAGAATGCAGTGTTTTCCGACGGTGTCAGACGTGTTGGCCTGATGGTCCGCGGTGGCTGGGGTTGCCGATGAATGGGTGGTGCTGCTGCCGGCCCATCCGGGGTTGGGATGAAGGCTGGAGAGGAGCTGGTTCATCAAGGATGAAGCGCACAAGCCCACCACATTACGCGTCGGAACCAGCATTGGGGGGGTTGTCTGCCAGGACCCTCCGGTTGCTCACAACGTTGCCTCGAGCAAGGCCCCTGCCTGCAGGGTCACGATCTGGCTGGCAGCCCGCCAGCCGCCGCTGAACGCATCGACATGGGTGGCGCTCACCAGGCACTGGTGGCCCTGCCCCACCGCTTCGAGCAGCAGCTGCTGCCGCCCTGCGTCGAGTTCGGCCAGCACATCGTCGAGCAGCAGCAGCGGCGGTTCCCCCACCACCTGCTGCACCAGATCCAACTCGGCCAGCTTGAGGGCCAGGACCAGCGTGCGTTGCTGGCCTGCTGAGCCGTAGCGGCGCGCTGGTTGACCGTGCAGCAACAGGCCGATTTCATCGCGGTGGGGGCCCACGCCGCACTGGCCCAGCCGCCGCTCCTCGGGCCGTTGCCGTTGCAGCTGCTCGAGCAGCACCTGGCACCAGGCTGCTTCGCTGTCCTGCTCGGGTGGGGTGCTGCCGCTCTGGTAGCGGAGCTGCAGCTGTTCGCGGCCGCCGCTGAGGCGTGCGTGCCAGGTCGCCGCCAGCGGTTCGAGCCGTGATAGGGCCCGTTGTCGGCGCCGGTGCAGGCGGGTTCCCACCAGGGCCATCTGGGCGTCAAAGGCATCGAGCAGGGCATCGCTCACCCCAGGCCCCCCAGCCCGTGACGGACGACGCAACACTTGGCTGCGCTGGCGGACCAGGCGCCCGTATCGGCTCAGCAATTCGCTGTACAGGGGTTCGAGCTGCAGCACCAACCGGTCGAGCCAAGCGCGTCGCAGCGCTGGCTCGCCGCGCACCAGGTCGAGATCGAGGGCGCTGAAGCCAACGCAGCGGAAGCTACCGAGCAGATCCTGCTGACGCTCGAGCACCTTGCCGTTGCGTTGGGCTTGCCGTCCGCCGCTGCGGCGCAGCTCCAGCCGCAGCACGTCGGTGTCGATGGTGGTGGCTTGCAGTCGGGCCTGGGTGTGCTCGTGCTGGATCAGGTCGCGGTCGTGGCTGGCGCGGTGGGAGCGCAGGCTGCCCAGAAGCTCGACCGCTTCCAGCAGGTTCGATTTGCCTTCGCCATTGCGGCCCAGCACCAGCAGCCGCGGTGCCTCGAGCGTCAGCTCGAGTTGGCTGATGTTGCGAAAGTGCA
Organism: Cyanobacteria bacterium K_DeepCast_35m_m2_023; assembly: GCA_016882345.1. The sequence continues at coordinate 14,608 of VGQR01000009.1, read as the reverse complement.
GCAGCTCCAGGCGTTGCAGCCGAATCGCCCTGATGCGGTGAGCGGTTAAAGTAGGTCCTGCCGGCAACGGCGGTGGGCATGTAGCTCAGTTGGATAGAGCATCAGATTCCGGTTCTGAGTGTCGGGGGTTCGAGTCCCTCCATGCTCGTTTTGCTTCTCCGCCGGAACGGAGAAGCGTCATTCACCACCGGGTGTGCTGCAGTGCACTCCTGAACCAATCGTTGGTGTTTGGACAGCGCTGATCAGTCGAGGCGCAGGCCCATGGCCCGAATTCCGCCCGGGTCGATCACGAACCCATGCTGTTCGAGCGCCTGCAGGGCTGCTGGTGGGGCGGCCAGCGAGATGCTGCAGCCGCCGAGTTCGCGCCGGAGTTTGGCCAGTGCTGTGCCGACCAGGGTGACGTAGATCTCGCTGCAGGCCTCGTCGAGGGGGTCTGCAGCCAGGTCCCAGAGATTGGCGTTGAGCGCCATGTCGCTGGTGACGCGCACGAAGCCCACCAGCAGTTCGGGTTCACGCAGAACGGTGAGATGCCAGGCGCTGCGCTCGAGCACCTGCTGCCAGCGGGCCTCACTGCGGGGTGGTTCACCCACCTGCTGCAGCAGTCGGTTGAGGGCCGAACCCTCGGGTGGCAGCCCCTCGAGCAGGCGATAACCCGGACGCAGGGCCGCGGCCGGAGGTTGCAGGCGAAACTGGATCAACAGGGAAGAAAGGCTCAAGGATGCAGGGCTTAACCGGTGTTGCGCAGACCGGCGGCAATGCCGTTGATCGTCAACAGGGCCCCACGCAGCAGTTCGCTGCGGCTGTAGGTGCGCCCGTCACCATCGTTGCTGGCCGCTTCGCTCATGGGCGGCTGGCGGTTCTGCTCCCGCAGTCTTCGCAGCAGGGCCACCTGCAAAAAGCCCAGGGGAATGATCGTGCGGTTGCGCAGGTCCACGGCCAGTTGCAGGGCGGGATCGGCATCGAGCAGGCGGGTGTGGCCGGTGATCTGCAGCACCAGATCGCGGGTCAGGGTGAATTCGGCGGCGATCGTCTGGAAGATCGCCTCGAAGGCCTCGCGGTGTTCGGCCCGGCCCAGGGTCTGCACGTAGTGATGGGCCAGATCGAGGTCCACCTTGGCCAGGGTCATTTCCACCTTGGAGATGAGCATCCGGAAGAACGGCCAGCGCTGGTAGAGCAGTCGCAGCAGCTCCAGCTGGCCTGGGTCGTCGTCGAGCTCCTCCTGCAGGGCGGCGCCGACGCCAAACCAGCTGGGCAGCAGGAAGCGGCTCTGGGTCCAGCCGAACACCCAGGGGATGGCCCGCAGGCTGGAGAGATCCTTGGCGCCACCCTTGCGCCGGGCCGGGCGGCTGGAGATCTGCAGCTTGCTGATCTCTTCGATCGGGGTGACCTGCTGGAAGAAGGCGACCAGATCGGGGTTGTCGTGCGCCAGGGCGCGGTAGAACTCGCGCGAGCGGGCTGCCAGCTTGGCCATCAGGGCATTCCAGCTGGGGGTGTCGTCGACCGGGGTGCTCACCAGGCTGTTCTGCAGCACGGCGGTCGTGACCGTTTCAAGGTTGTAAAGCGCCAGTTCCGGCAGGGCGTACTTGGAGGCCAGCACCTCGCCCTGTTCAGTGATCTTGATCCGACCGCAGAGCGTGCCACTGGGCTGGGCCAGGATGGCCTGGTAAGCCGGACCGCCGCCGCGCCCCACCGAGCCACCGCGACCGTGGAAGATGCGCAACGCCACGTTGTGGCGGTCGGCCAGGCGCTGCAGCGCGATCTGAGCTTTGTGGATCTCCCAGTTGCTGGAGAGGAACCCCGAATCCTTGTTGCTGTCGGAGTACCCCAGCATCACCTCCTGCAGAGGCATGCCACCCTCGACGCCGTTGTCGAGCTGACGGCGGTAGAAGGGCTCGCTCAGCAGTCGCTCCATCACTGCCGGTGCGCCCTGAAGGTCCTCGACGGTTTCGAAGAGGGGAACCACCAGCAGCGAGGACCGTTGGGTCTGGGGATCCACCAGTCCGGCCTCCTTGGCCAGCAGCAGCACCTCGAGCAGATCCGAGACCGTGTGGCTCATCGAGATCACGTAGGTGCTGCAGATGCGCTTCCCAAACTCTTGCTGCAGTCGCTTGAGCATGCGGAACACCGCAAAGGTCTCGGCGCTCGCTTCACTCCAGCGCGCCGCCGGCGGCAGGAGCGGCCGCCGGGTCTGCAGTTCCGAGAGCAGCCAGTCGACCCGCTGGGCTTCGTCCATCTCGGCGTAGGGAACCGGCAGCAGCAGGTAACGGCTCAGCTCATCGATCGCATCGCTGTGGCGGGTGCTTTCCTGGCGAATGTCGAGGCTGGCCAGGCAGAACGAAAAAATGTGAACCTGGCTGATCAGGGTCTGCAGCGGTTCGCAGCTCAGGCCGGTGGCCACCAGGCTGTCCTGGATCAACTCAAGGCTGGCCCGAAATTCGTCGGCTGAGCTGAAATGCAGCTCGGGCAGGCCGGCTGGCCCGTCGAGGCCGCCGTTGCCCTCGGCCGACCAGGCGCTGACCACCCCGGTGTGGCCATCGCTGGGCGATTCCCAGCCCGCTTCGGCCAGCTGCTGGTTGCGCTGGTGGGTGAGCTGCAGCCGCTTCAGTGTGTAGCTGAGCTTGAGCCGGTAGGGTTCCAGCCGGTAGCGCGCCGCCCGCTCGTCGTAGATCTCGGGGAAGCGCAGCCGGTCCATTTCGAGGGACTCAAGCAGGGCCGGACTCACCTGGCTCCACTGCATGGAGATGCTGAGCTGGTCGCGCAGCTCACTCACCGACTTGATGTAACGCTCCAGCATGAGCTGGCGCTGGTAACAGGCCGTGCGCCAGGTGATTTCGGGGGTGACCGAGGGGTTGCCGTCGCGGTCGGACCCGACCCATGACCCGAAGGTGCAGAAGGCATCCCGCGGCGCCTCCACGTCGGGATAGCTCGCTGACAGGGCCGCCCGCAGCCGCTGGCGCAGCATCGGCATGGCCTCGAACAGCACCTGCTGGAAGTAGTGAAGGGCGTAATCGACCTCATCGAGAACGGTGGGCTTGAACTGATGCAGTTCGTCGGTGCGCCACCAGAGCCGGATTTCCTCTTCGAGCTGACGTCGGATCACACGGGTGTCGTCGAGGCTCAGGCCATCGGCCTGCTCGAGGCGCTGGATCAGGTGGGCCACGCGACGTTGTTTGTGGCGCACCGTGTGGCGCACGATCTCGGTCGGGTGGGCCGTGAACACCAGGCGCAGATCGAGATTGCGCAGCAAAGCCTCGAGCTGGGCCGGGGGCACATTGAGGCCGCGCAGACGCTCGAACAGTTGGCGGAAGGTGGCTGGTTCGACCTGGCTGGCCAGCGGCGGCTGAAACGGATCGGCCGGCAGGGTCTGGTGCTGTTCGCTCAGGCTGTCGAGGTAGCTGTCCTCCTCGATGTGTTGCTCGAGAATGTTGACCAGCTGGAAGTAGAGCGAAAACGCCCTGGCCGCGGCGATCGCCTCGGCCAGATCCATCTCCTTGATCAGCTGAACGATCGCGGCACTGGCGTCGCTCGGCGAATTTTCGGGGTCGCTCAGTTGCTTCAGGCGCACCAGCCGTTCCGCCTGTGCTGGCGGACATTCGCTGCGCAGCACGGTCTGCCAGAGCTCCTCAACCAGCTCCAGTCGCTCGCCCAGAAGCCGGCGCACCCGCGGTGACGGTTGGGACGCTGGCGGATCGGAGGACCGCATTGGCTGGGGCTCGCGGGCGGGAGTGGGGGTGGATATGGACATGATCATCCCAAAGCTTCTTCGCGATCAGCCAAGGCTGCGGCGTCGCTCGCCACAATCGCAGCGATGGATTCTCCGGCGCTGTGGCGGCGCAGCCATCGCATGGCCTGACAGCCTTCTTCTAGCAGGCCTTGCACGGGGCTCAGCACCGCGCTGAGCCCCAGCTCGTTGGCCAGGGGAGCCACCGCCTCCAACAACTGGTGCAACCAGTCTCTGGCGCTGATGGGTTCGCCCCGGTGCCAGTCGTGCAGGGTCGCTTCCAGGCTGCTGCGGGCGGCGGCGCGGTCGTTGTCGTCGCACAACTGTGCCAATTGCTCAGGCGTGAGGCTGCTGGCCTGCAGCGGATCGTGCCGTGTGGGCTCGCGCAGCAACTGCTGCAGGCGCAGCTCGGCCAGGGCCGTGACAGCCAGCAGTTCGGCGGGGTCGGCAATCAGATCGCAGATTCGGATCTCCAGGCGGTTGAGATCGTGGGGGCGGTTGTCGCCGTTGGGCCGCACCGAGGTCCACAGGTGGCGCACGTTTTGCATGCTGCCGGCGGCCAGCTGCTGCTCCATCCAGGTGATGTAGTGCTGGTGCGACAGGAACAAGGGCACCTGGGGCGGAGTCAGCGGGAACTGCAGCCAGCGGTGCGAGTGGGAGCCGGTGAGTTGGTGATCGAGAAACGGCGAGCTGGCCGAGAGTGCCAGCAACAGGGCCGCTTCGCAGCGCAACAGGCGCAGGCCGGCAAACAGGGCCTCCATGTCGGTGAGGCCCAGGTTGATGTGCACGCTGGCCGTCACCACCCGGGTGCCGTAGGTGCGTTCGATGTAGCCGTGATACGGATTCTCCGGGTCAGAACGCTCTAAGCGATGGCTGTCACCGGTGCTCAGGGTGCTGCCCGGCAGCAGGGTGAGGCCCCGCTGGGCCAGCCAGGCCCGCAGCCTTCGGCGCGGCTCGAGCAGCAGCTGCAGCTGCTCGCTGTAGCTGGCCTCGGGAGGGGTGACGTACTCGAGATTGCGATGGTCGGGCTCGGTGACAAAGCCAGCGAGCTCGCGTGCCGCCTCGGCGGCGCAGCCCATCACCGTGCCGTCGGGGCGGCCGGTGTACATCTCGACTTCGAAGCCCTTGAGCAGCAGTGGAGTGCTCATTGCAGGCAAGCCAGGGCCTTGAGCATGCCGCGGGCTTTGTTCAAGGTTTCCTGATATTCGGCTTCGGGCTTGGAATCGGCGACCACACCGGCTCCGGCCTGCACCTGAACGCGCCAGCCCCCGTCTGGATGGGGCAGCACCACCATCGTGCGGATCGTGATGGCGGTGTTGAGGGCACCGCCCAGATCGACGGCGCCATAGACGCCCGAGTAGGGACCGCGGGCATCCGGTTCGAGCGCGTGGATGAGCTGCATTGCCCTGATCTTGGGGGCGCCGCTCACCGTCCCCGCCGGGAACGAGGCCATCAGCAGATCCCAGATGGTTTTGCCGGTCTGCAGCAGCCCCTCCACCTGGCTGACGATGTGCATCACGTGGGAGTAGCGCTCGATCACCATCAGATCGCTCACTTTGACGCTGCCGGGCTGGCAGACCCGCCCCAGGTCGTTGCGGCCCAGATCCACCAGCATCACGTGTTCGGCCCGTTCTTTGGGATCGGCCAGGAGTTCGTGCTCCAGGGCCAGATCCTCAGCTTCGCTGGCGCCGCGGGGGCGGGTACCGGCGATTGGGCGCAGCGAGGCCTTGATCCCGCCTTGCGGGGCTGGATCGGCTTTGACCATGACCTCGGGGCTCGAGCCGATCAGGTACCAACCGCCAAAGTTGAAGAACGCCATGTAGGGCGACGGGTTGACCATTCGCAGGCTGCGGTACAGCTCGAAGGGATCGCGGTCGATCCGGGTTTCGAGCCGCTGGCTCAGGACCAGTTGGAACACATCGCCGGCCGCGATGTGTTCGCGGCCCGTGCTCACCGCTGCTTCGAAGACCGGCTGGCTCACGTTGCTGCGGGTTTGCAGTGTCTGGTTGATCTCAGTGGGGCTGGCGTCATGCCACTGCAACGGGGTCACGGCGCTGGGCAGCGGACCGTGCATGCGTGCTTCCAGCCGGTCGATGCGGGCCACGGCCTCGGCGTAGGCCGTGGCTGGGTCCTGGCCATTGCTGAGGTCCACGAAGGCCACAGCGGTGATCTGGCGTTTGATCTGGTCGAACACCAGCAGGTTGTCAGCCAGCATCCAGCAGCCATCGGGTGGCGCCTCCGGGGCGCTGGGGTGCACCGGCACCGAGGGTTCGATCCAGCGGATCAGTTCATAGCCCCAGAAGCCGAACAGGTGGCCCAGGGGCGGTAAGCCCGCGGCATGGCCGCTGCGCAGTGCTGCAAGGCACTGCTGCTGCAGCGCAAAGGGATTGCCGTGCAACGGCTCGACGCGGCCATCGCGCCAGCGGCGTTCGCTGCGCTCGCCGCGGCTGGTGAGGATCCAGAGCGGATCGCTCACCACAAAGCTCCAGCGGCCGAGGCGCTCTCCCCCCTCGACCGATTCGAGCAGAACGCCGTGAGAACTGCCAGCACCCACCTTGAGCCAGGTCGTCAGCGGTGTTTCAAGGTCGGCCGGCCAACTGCGGCACAACGGGATGAAATTGCAGCCGGCGCTGCGCTGCGCGCCGAAATCGGCATCCTCTGCGGCGGTGCGTGCTGGGCTGGGCATGGGGCGTCCGATGGACAAAAAAAACGGGGCCATCGGCCCCGCCTTTATAGGTGCTGACCCGTCCGAGGGATCAGCGCAGGCCTGATTCAGGCGTCAAACGTGTTCTTGCCGCTGAACTTCAGTGCCGACGGATTGGGGTTGGCGCCGATCCGGCGGGGGTTATGGCCGACCATGGCCCGGCCTTCGTTCACCTTCTCAGGGAACACGCCGTCCTTGGGATGCAGGAACTCGGTGTCGCCGCCGGGATAGATGCGGTAAATCTTGTAATCCTCGATGCGGGGCTTGAACTTGGTGCGCAGCTGGGTTCCCAGCGCCAGGCACTGTTCTTTGCGGGCGAAGTACATCAGGTTCTCACCCTCGTGCATTTCGGCCGCGCCGCCGGTGGGCAGCTCAAAAGCCTGGGCCTTGGAGCTGGACCAGGTGATGGCGTACTTCTCTTCGGTCTCGGCGGCATTCAGCAGTCCGCCGGTGCTGCCGATGTACTTGGGAAGTTGACCGTTCAGTGCGATTGCGCCCATGGCGAGAACCAGAAGGATCGGCAGACGATTCGAGCTGAAGCTAGCAGTGGCTTTTTGAGCTACCGCCCTGCTGAGCAGCACTCTTCACACCCGTCAACAAATCGGGAAGAACACCGTCAGGCCGCTGCCACTGCGTTCGGTCAGGCGTCCCCCCAGTTGCTGAAACAGCTGTTGGGTGGCCTGGCGGCTCAATTGCAAGCTGCCCGTTGTCGGATTCCAGCTCAGGACGGGACCCAGCAGCTCGCGCGCATGCAGCTGGTCACCGCTGTTGCCGGTCCCCCCTCCTGGGGTTTCGCAGCGCAGATGCAACTTCAGCCTGGGCCCGGCGGCCACCAGGCTCAGCTCGATGGCCGAGCCCCCGGGCAGGCTGCGACTGAAACGGTCGATCAGGCCTCCGAGCATCGTTTCGAGTCGACTGGGGTCACTCAGCACGTGCGGTAGGTCATCGGCCAGCACCAGGCTGAACTGCAGACCCCGTCGGTTCAGCTGCCGCTGCCACAGCGGTTCCATCTGGCTCAGCAGCTGAGCCAGATCGGTTTGGGCCAGGAGTTGGCGTTCAGCAGGGGTGGCGCTCGGGGGCTGGCGCTGCAGTTCGGCAGCCAGAAAAATCAGTCCGAAGCGGTCGATCTGTTCGCTGCATTCACCGTCGATCTGCTCGAGGCGCTGCCGCACCACCGCTGGCAGTTCGCTGCGTTTGAGCAACGAGCGAATCAGGGTGCGGATCGTCGCCAGTGGGGTGCGCACCTCATGGGTGATCGCTTCGAGCAGGGCCAGCTCGGCTCCTGCGGCCGAGGCCGGCTGCTTCTGGTCAGCCGCCGCTGCCGCTGGAGCGGCCACCAGGGGTTGCAGGGTGACGCTGGGCGCCATCGCCGCCAGCCGTCCGGCGAGGCGCGGCCAGAACCGCAGCGCCAGGCTGTCGTCGCTGTGCAGCGACCCGAGGCTGGCCAGCTGGGCCCGCAGGTCCTGGGCGGCGGTCGGGTCACTGCGCTCGAGTTGCTCATGGATCAGGGCGAGGGCGCCTGAGAGCACCGCTGGCTCGAAACGCACCAGCAAGCGCCTGCTGCCAGCGTGGCCGTCGACGGCCAGGGCCACCTGCAGTTGGGGAGTGATCACCAGTAGCAGCGGATCGGTGCTGTCGTCGGCGTCCAGAGGGAGGCGGTTGAACCGGCCGGCGCGGCTGCGTGCGTCCGCAGCCGCGCCGGCCACCACCCTTGCCCCAGCCCCAGGCATCAGGGCGGCGGGCGGGTTGAGCAGTGCATCGAGCTCGGCGGGCGCCCAGACCCAGCCCTGCAGTTGCAGCAACAGCCGCGGTTCGTACAGGGCCGGTAGCGGGGCTGCCAGCCATAGGCCGGCCAGTGCCTCAACAGGCAGCAGGAAGTCCTCCTGCAGGGTGGCCAGAGCCGCCCACCATTGCCGCCTGACCGCATCATCGTCGCCGTGGCCGCTGGGACTGCCCTCAGCCAGCACCTGCCGCAGGGGGCCGAGGTTCATCGCCGTGGGCTGCACCCGGCTCCGTGGCGCGAGACCGAAGCAACCAGGCCCAGGGCGATGAAGTTGACCAGCATCGCCGAGCGTCCATAGCTCAGAAACGGCAGCGGGATGCCGGTAATGGGCCCGAGGCCGATGGTCATGTTGATGTTGACCACGACCTGGAACATCAACATCGTGCCGATGCCCACCACGATCAACGACTCGTAATCGCTGCCGGCGCGACCGGCAATCTGAAGCAGCCGTCGCATCAGTACGGCAAAGCCGATCACCACCAGGGCCGATCCGACAAAGCCCAACTCTTCGCCCAGGGCGCTGAAGATGAAATCGGTGTGCTGCTCGGGGATGAAGCGCAGCTTGGTGAGCGAACCGTTCATCAACCCCATGCCGAAGAGTTGGCCAGAGCCGATCCCCACAGTGCTTTGCAGCAGGTGATAGCCACCCCCGAGCGGATCCTGGGAGGGATCAAGAAACATCGTCAGACGGGCCCGCTGGTGGGGCTGGAGGATGTGGTTCCACAGCCAAGGGGTGGCCACGGCGAACAGGCTTTCGATCGCCAGTGCGATGGCCACCGCAAGGCGCTTCCAGGGCAGGCTCTTCCAGGCCAGCCAGGCCATCAGCGGGATCCAGACCAGCAGCCCCCAGGCCCACACGCCGGCCACGATGGCGCTGACCAGCGGCGACAGCAGCAGCACCAACCAGGCTCCTGGCATTCCCGACCAGAACAGCATCACCAGCAGGATCGCCGCGAAGACCAGCGAGCTGCCCAGGTCCGGCTGCACGAACACCAGCAGCCAGGGCAGGGCGATCATGGCCGTGGGTCGAATCAGGTCGACTGAGCGCTCGACCGGGAACTTCTCCAAGACCCCAGCCAGCAGAACAATGGCAGCGACCTTGGCAAACTCCGACGGTTGCACATGGAAGCCGGCGATGTTGATCCAGCTCTGGGCACCCAGGGCGCTGACGCCGATGATGCGCACGGCGATCAGGCTGGCCACGGTGGCGCCATAGATGGGCCATTGCAGCGGTTTGAGTCGCTCAAGAGGCAGGTGCGCTAGCGGCAGGGCGATGCCCATGCCTATCGCGGCGATGATCCAGTGCTGATACCAATCGGCGTAATCGGCCTCGCGCTGGGTGCTGGCGATCAGGATCCCCGCGACCCCGATCATCGTCAGAGGAATGCCCCAGAGCACCCGGTCGACACCTGGCAGGAGGGTGCGTTTGTTGTTGCCGGGCCCGGCAAACATGCGATGGCGACGGGCCAGCAGGCTCTGCATCGGCTCAGACGGCCAGGGCCTGCTGGTTGGCGACCACTGCCGTGGCCAGGGCCGCAAAGGCCTGGGCTGTGAGTGAGTCGGGCGCGCTCAGCACCACGGGCCTGCCGGCATCTCCCCCCTCGCGCACCGGCATCTCCAGGGGCAGCATGGCCAGCAGGGGGACTCCTGCCTCGTCGGCCAGTTGTTGCCCGCCGCCACTGCCAAACAGGGCATAGCGCTTGTCGGGTGCATCGGGGGGGACGAAGGCGCTCATGTTTTCGACCACCCCCAGCACCGGGATGCCCATCTGCAGGAACATCGCCAGTCCGCGGCGCGCATCGGCGAGTGCCACCTGCTGGGGTGTGGTGACGATCAGCACACCGGCCATGGGCACCGCCTGGGCCACCGTGAGCTGGGCGTCGCCCGTACCGGGAGGCAGGTCGACCACGAGCACATCCCGCTCGCCCCAGTCCACTTGATAAAGAAATTGGCGGATGATGCCGTTCAGCATCGGGCCGCGCCAGATGACGGGCTGGTTTTCGGCAATCAGCAGCCCCATCGACACCATGGCGATGCCGCAGCTTTCGATTGGGGTCATCCGCTGATTGGCGCCTTCGCCCTGAACTTCGGGCGTGCGATCAGCGACGCCCACCATGGTGGGTGCGTTGGGACCGTAGATGTCGGCATCGAGCAGGCCCACCCGCAGGCCGCTGCGGGCCAGGGCGCAGGCCAGGTTGACCGCCACGGTGCTCTTGCCGACGCCGCCCTTGCCGCTGCTGACGGCAATCACCTGCCTGACCCCGGGGATCGGTTGCTGGGGCGGCAGTTGGCCGCCTGGGCCGGCCGCCAGTCCATGGCCCGCGGCGCCGATCGGTGCACCTGGATGACCGCCGGGGCTCTGGGGGGCCAGCTCGATCTGCACATCGTTGATGCCGCCCACAGCCAGCAGGGCCTCGCGGGCCTCAGCGGCGATGCGGCCCTGCTGGCTGTGGGCAAATCCCGGCAGGGCGAGGCGAAACAAAGCCCGCTCGCCTTGAACCCGCGGGGCCGTGATCCAGCCGAGCTCAAGCAGACTGCGGCCGCTACCGGCATCGCGCAGATCGGTCAGGGCAGCGGTGACATCGGCGTCTGTGGGCATCCGGGCTGCCCATGGCGGGCAAAGCAGGTTGGATCCTAGGCACCATTGCCCATGACAGACCCTCAACCCCCCTTGTGCGGCAGGTAGGCAGCCTGAAAAGGTGAGTTCATGTCTGGCGCCGGTTGGGCGCAGTGTTGATGGTGCAAGCACCCCCTGCTGATTCGCGCGCGCGGGCCAAGTCTTTGTTGATGGGCCTGCAGGACTCCATCTGCGCGGGCCTCGAAGCGCTGGATGGCGAGGGCCAGTTTGCTGAAGAGAGCTGGGAGCGCCCCGAGGGCGGCGGTGGCCGCAGCCGCGTGATAAAAGCCGGTCGGGTGTTTGAGCAGGGGGGCGTCAACTTCTCGGAGGTCGAGGGCGACCAGCTGCCGCCGTCGATTCTCAGCCAGCGGCCCGAAGCGGCCGGTCAGCCCTGGTTCGCCACGGGCACGTCGATGGTGCTGCACCCGCGCAACCCCTATGTGCCGACGGTGCACCTCAACTACCGCTATTTCGAGGCGGGCCCGGTGTGGTGGTTCGGTGGCGGTGCCGACTTGACCCCTTATTACCCGTTTTTGGAGGATGCTCAGCACTTCCACCGCACGCTCAAGGGGGCCTGCGATTCGGTGGATCCGGCGCTGTACACCGTGTTCAAGCCTTGGTGCGACGAATATTTCTTCCTCAAGCACCGCGGCGAGACCCGCGGCGTGGGCGGCATTTTTTATGACTACCAGGACGACACCGGGGTCCTTTACAAGGGCCAGGACCCGGCCGGCCCTGCGGCAGCGGTGTCCCAGGCACTCGGCGCCCAACCCCACAGCTGGGAGCAGCTGTTTGCCCTGGCCAGCGCCTGCGGCAATGCCTTTTTGCCGAGCTACGTGCCGATCGCGGACAAGCGGCACGACACGCCCTATGGCGATCGCGAGCGTCAGTTCCAGCTGTATCGCCGCGGCCGCTATGTCGAGTTCAACCTGGTGTTTGACCGGGGCACGATCTTCGGCCTGCAGACCAACGGCCGCACCGAATCGATCTTGATGTCATTGCCGCCACTGGTGCGCTGGGAGTATGGCTACAGCGCCGAGCCCGGCAGTCGCGAGGCCCTGCTGACCGAGCTGTTCACCAAACCCCAGAACTGGCTCGAAGATGCCAGCCTCATCGAGCGTTGCCAGCCACATCAGGCGGTGGGCTGAGCGGCGGCAGGATCAAAGAATCGGCAGGCCTGGCTTGGTTGTCCGCCAGGTCTGGCTGGCTGTCAGGTTGGTCCAGACCGCGCTCCAGTGCGTTCACGACCCGCTGGGCGATGCTCTCAATCGTGGCCTGACGGGTGCTGGGGTCGCGCAGGCTGGCCTCCAGCTCTCCTTCGAGCTTGCCGATTTCGAGAATGGCAATGCCACGTTTGGGAGCCCCCAGGCCATCGCGGAACCAGCGCGGAAAAGCGCCGAATTCTTGGGCCAGCGACTCGCAGATCTGGCTGGGCGTGTGGCTGATCGGCGGGATCAGACCCGATCCCACACCCGCTGAACCGTGGGCGTCGTAATGAATTTCGAGGGCGTAGCCACCGGCCTGGACGTGCTCTTTGCCCACGCTCCAGGTCGTGCGGGGGTCGTTGCCGTTGGCAATGCTGCGAATTCCGGGGTCGTAGCTGCGGATGTTGAGGCCGCGGGTCTGCCCGAGGCGCACCACCGCCTCCACGGTGAGCAGATTCCAAAACAGCTCGTCGCTCATCGAGGGGTCCATCGGTCGGGCGCGGCGCATGGCCACCGCCGCGCCGCTCGCCCCGCCGCCAAATCCCTGGGAGTCGGCATGGCCTGGCATCACCAAGATGGCGGTGTTGGCGGGCAATGCGCGCAGCCCCTGCCAGTCCTTGGGCAGCCGAGAGCGCGGACCAGTCAGGGTGCTGCTTTGGCGCGCGATCAGCCCATCCGAGGGCTGGGCCAGGGCTGGCAAATCCTGGGGCAGGCCCAGAGCCAAGGGGGCCAGTCCGGCCGCCAGCCACCCCAGGGTTCTGCACCCCAGGTGTGGATGTGCCGCGTGCTGATGCCGGATCGGGGGAGGCGCTGCCATGGCGTCATCAAATCGGAGAACTGAGCAGGGCGCCATCGCTGGCCAACCCCAGTTGGGGCCCGAGCTCGAGTTCCAAGGCAATCAACTCATCGCGATGGGCGCGCAACCGCAGGCTGCTGCCGCCCATGGGGGCGGTGCTTTGCAGCAGGCGCAGCTCCAGAACTTCGGCGCGTTCGGCGCGCCTGCGGTAGAGCAGTCCTGCCCCGGGTCCCAGCAGGCCCAGAAGCAACGGCCACCACTGCAGGGCGGGCCAGAGCTGGCGCAGCACCAGACCCAGGCAGGCGGCGCCCACGCCCCCGAGCAACGACAGCAGCACCGCCAGGGCCGGGCTGCTGGCCACCTGGCCGCGAAAGCGGAGCAGCTGCTGCTCGGGATCGACGCTCTCGGAACGCCAGCCCCTTGCTTGCAACCAGCTGGTTAGGCCGTCGAGCACGTCCACTTCCGAGCGCGGCGAATGAATGTCGACCACGGTGGTGCGGTCCTTGCTGGCGGCTCGCAGAAAAAAGCCCAGGCCGATCGCCAGCAACAGGGTCAGCAGCAGGGTGGATCCGGTGGAGGCCATGGTCGAAAGCTGCCGGCAGGACCGCCGTGAGGGGCTCCATTCTGCGACTTGTCAGCATGGCGGTGTTTTGCACCGCTCCCTTGACCCAGGCTCCTACCAGCAGCAACCTGCCCGCACCGGCCCGATTCGCGGTCTTTGATGGGGACCTGGATGCCGAATGGGCGGCTTTGTACGCCGGCGCCCGCGCCCTGGCCATCGACACCGAGGCGATGGGCCTGATCCATGGCCGCGACCGGTTGTGTCTGGTGCAGATCTGCGACGACCACGACAACGTCTGCTGCATACGTCTGCACCAGGGTCAACACGAGGCCCCGCGCCTCAAGGCCCTGATGGAAAACGCCGCGATCGAGAAGGTGTTCCACTTCGCCCGCTTCGATGTGGCCGCCCTGGCCGAAAACCTGGGCATCACGGTGAATCCGATCTTCTGCACCAAGATCGGCAGCCGCCTGGCCCGCACCTACAGCCCCAAGCACGGGCTCAAGGACGTGGTGCAGGAACTGGTGGGTGTCGAACTCGACAAGCAGGCCCAGAGTTCCGACTGGGGCCGGGTCGAGGATCTGAGCGAGGCCCAGCTGGCCTATGCCGCCGGCGACGTGCGCTATCTGCTGCCGGCCCGCGACCGGCTTGAGCTGATGCTCAAGCGCGAAGACCGCTGGGATCTGGCGGTTCGCTGCTTCGGTTGCGTGCCGGTGATGGCCGATCTGGATCGCCAGCGCTTTCATCTGCTGTTTGAACACAGCAGCGGCGGCAACCGCTGACCCCTGGCGGCGACTCAGTCTTCGACCATGTAGAGGTCGTCGCTGCCGACGGTGCCGAGCTGGGCGCTCAGCAGGCCATGGCGATCTTCGCTGCTGGCCTCGAGCTCGCTCAACAAGGCCTCGGCGGTGGCGATGCGCCCTGCCACATCCCGCTGCCCGGTTTGGGCTGCCCGGATGTCGATGCGGCGACGGGCCGCCGATTGGCTGATGCCCATCAGGGTGGCGATCCGGCCGCAGAGAATGCTGTAGCTGCGATCGGTGATGCCGGCCATCGCCACTCAGTCAGGTGCGCCCATCATCCCTTGGCGCTGGCTGCAAGCAGCCGTTGCTCGATCAGGGCGGCGATGGCGGCACTGCCGCCGCTGGGGCCCATGTGACGCTGGCCGCGTTGACCCAGCTGCTGGCGCAGCTGGCCCTGGGCCAGCAGCACAGCCAGGCGCT
>VGQR01000008.1 GCA_016882345.1 Cyanobacteria bacterium K_DeepCast_35m_m2_023 | reverse complement strand
GGGGATCAGTCGCAATGATGGAGTGAGGCTTTTGTCGAAGCCAAACATGGCCACCGTGATCGCTTCAGGATTGCGAAGTCCGTCATTCAGGCCGGCACGCAGTGATTGAATGATTTCATCCTGAGGCAGGGTTGTGGCATTTAATCCGAGTTTATAAGTCTTGCCGCTGTGCCGAAGGATGAGCTTGAGCAGCTTGTAGTTCAAGCCTTCTTCTGCGTAGCCATCGTCACGCGCCAGAACAACGGCCAACACGTTCTTGGGTAGCTTGCGTACCTTGGCGGCCTGCAGGATTTGATTGCCAATCCGCTGTCGTTCGTTGATGCGATGAACAATAAGCCCGAATCCAACCATGACGACCAGGATCGTGAAAGCAATGCCAGCGATTGTGCGTTTTCCTTTTAATAGAGCAAACAGATACCGTTCCGCTCGGGTCACATTGTTGGCCATTTAGGTGCTGACCGGAGGGATGATCATGGCCACGCCCAGCAGAGTGATGCCCACGTAGCTTGGAAGCAGGGCAATGCGGGCCAGCTTGGCTAGATGGGGTCGTTTGCGGGCAATGTGTTGATTTAGAATTTCATCTGCGGCGATTACGTATAGAATTCCGCAGAAGATGATCACCTGTAGGCTGCCGATGAAGCCAGCCATGGCCGTCACGGGTAATTTGCCGGCTATGTAGACATAATTGCTGGCCGCTGAGACAACGGCAGCCAGAATCAAATCGTCGCGACTACGGCTGATGACCAGACTGAGGCAGCAGAGTCCGATGGCCAACATGTAACCCAGAAAATCGGGTGCCAGGTACAACAGGCTGCGTCGTTCGATGGCAATGTCAAACGAGACGGTTGATTGCCTTCGAATCGGGACATTGGCCTCCGGTCTGATGCCCAGGTCGCTCATCAGGCTTATGGACGTGGGGTAGGCGCTGCTTTCTCGTATTTTCCATCCCGGCAGCCTTAATCCTGGTGAGATGGTGATCGGGTTGATCCTTGAGATGGTCAGGGGTGTGGAGCTCAGTGGATCATCAAACCCAACTTCAATGCTCAACACCTGGTCGTCAAAAGGGTAATCCTTGAGTTGCCAACGTTTGACAACTGGTGAGCGTAGCCGGTGCAACGACCAGGTTTTCCCATTGATGATGGCGCTGCGAACCTTGTCAAAGCGCAAAATATTGGCATCGTAAAGGCCATTGAGAACAATCAGGTTCTTGCTTGGGTCCAGCGCCGGATCACCGGACCACAGGCTCCAGACCAACATCTCAATCGAGAATCGATCTTCGAGTAAATCAATATCGCTGATGTTGGTGATGTAGGTGCCCAGTTCCATCCCTGCCGGCAAGGGCGCCGCTGCCGGTCCATGGCTGTCTGTGCTGGCTTCGTTGGCGGCGACCATGGCGGTCGGTTGATGCACGGGCGCTGCCAGCGCCCAGCCCAGGGGGTGTCTGAGCGTCAATGTCAGCAGCAGCAGCAAGCTGGCCACGCTGAGCCAGCTCAGCCAGCGGTGGCGTCGGCGCTCATTCCGCCGACACCCAGTGGGAGCCTTGGCTGCTGGACGGCTGACCAATGGACCAGTTGCTGACTTGAACCGTCCCATTGGCTCAACAATGGCCACCTTCACCAGTTAGCAGCGGTTTTCCAGGCGTGCAACGCCCGGGCTTGAATGGCGCCAAGTTTCAGCGAGCGCGGCATGAAGATTTTGGTGATGGGCGGCACCCGTTTTGTCGGCAAGCCCCTGGTGGCGCAACTGCTGGCCGAGGGCCATGCCCTCACCCTGTTCACCCGCGGCAACAGGCCCGGCCCCGCTGGTGTCGAGCACCTGGTGGGTGATCGCACCAGCGCCGAGGGGCTGTCTGTGCTGAACGGTCGCCGCTTTGATGTGATCGTCGACAGTTCGGGCCGCACGCTCGGCGACAGCCGTGCGGTGATCGAGCGCACCGGTGCCCCCAGCCATCGTTTTGTGTATGTGAGTTCGGCAGGTGTCTATGCCGACAGCGAGCTCTGGCCCCTCGATGAGGACAGCCCCACCGACCCGGCCAGCCGCCACAGCGGCAAGCTCGACACCGAGGCCTGGTTGCGGGCCGAAGGCATCCCCTTCACCAGCTTTCGCCCCACCTACATCGTCGGGGCAGGCAACTACAACCCAGTGGAGAGTTGGTTCTTTGACCGCATCGTGCATGGCCGGCCCGTGCCGCTGCCTGGCGATGGCAGCACGATCACCCAACTGGGCCATGTGAACGATCTGGCCAGTGCCATGGCGCGCTGCATCGGCGTCGACGCTGCTGCCAACCGCATTTACAACTGCAGCGGCCGCCAGGGCATCACCTTCAGGGGGCTCGTTCACGCGGCTGCTTTGGCCGCCGGCAAGGACCCTGCCGGTGTCGAGATCCGCAGCTTTGACCCTGCCGGCCTCGACAAGAAAGCCCGCAAGGCCTTTCCGCTGCGGATGGCCCATTTTTTGACCGACATCACCCGGGTGCGACGGGAACTGGCTTGGGAGCCTCAGTTCGATCTCGCTGCCACCCTGGCTGACAGTTACGCAGCGGACTATGCCTTGCAGCCACCCACCCGTCCTGATTTCAGTGGCGATGACACCCTGGTGGGCTGAAGCGCTGGCTGATCAGGTCTTCCGCAGATAGCCCAACGCCGAACTCACGGCCAGCAGCAGCGAGGGCCAGAACAGCCACCAACCCAGCCCATGCAGGGCTTGGGCTGCAGATGCCCCCCCCCAGTTGTCGGGCCACAACAACAACAACAGGCTGGCGAACTGCAGCACGGTCTTGCCTTTGCCGGCGAGCGATGAGGGGCCGCCGCTGCTTTCGCCAGCACGCCAGCCGCTGATCAGCAGCTCGCGCGCCAGCAGCAACCAGATCGCCCAGAGGGGTAGCCGCCCGGCCGCCCCCAGCCACAGCAGCGGCGCGCTGATCAGGATCTTGTCGGTCAGGGGATCGAGCCGGGCTCCCCAGACCGAGCCGCCACCGGCGCGGCGGGCCAGCAGGCCATCGAGCCAGTCCGAGAGCCCCCCCAGCAGCAGCAGCACCCAGGCCAGGGAGGCCTGAGCGCTGCTCAGGGCTGCGATCAGAGGCAGGCCCAGTGCTGCTCGGGCGAGGGTGAGGCCGTCGGCCAGCTGACGCCAAGGGATGGGCTTCATTGCAACAGTCAGGGCAGGGGCCGCTCTCGGCTCCAGAATGCCGCGAGTTGAAGCCTTCTGCCCGTGGTGCAGCAGCCCGTCTCCGCCGTGATGAGCACCCCTGTGCTGACGGTCACCGATACCAGTCCGTTGCAGGAGGCGGTGCAGTTGATGAGCGACCACCACATCAGCGGCCTGCCGGTGGTGGATGCCACCGGTGCATTGGTCGGAGAGCTCACCGAGCAGGATCTGATGGTGCGCGAAAGCGGTTTTGATGCCGGCCCCTACGTGATGCTGTTGGATGCGGTCATCTATTTGCGCAATCCGCTCAACTGGGACAAAGAGGTGCACCAGGTGCTGGGCAGCTCGGTGGGTGAGGTGATGAGCAAGAACCCCCACAGCTGCAGCGCTGATCTGGCCCTGCCGGCGGCGGCCAAATTGCTGCACGAGCGCAGCACCCAGCGGCTGTTCGTGCTCGATGACCGTCGCCATCCGGTCGGGGTTCTCACCCGCGGTGACGTGGTGCGCGCCCTGGCTCAGGCCGGTTAGGGCGGGGGCAGCAACGGCGGTGGTGGGGCGCCTGGTGCCGTCACCAGCGCCTGGCTCGCTGGCGTGGGGGGGGCAGCAGGCTCTGCGCTCGGTTCAGGCGGCCCCTTGAGCTGGGCGTCTGCATCGATCGGCGCCGTCGGCGCGTCGCTGGCTGGGGGCAAGGTTCCCCCTTCGGGCAGCACCAGGGGAGGCGGTAGATCTGGCGGCAAGTCCAGGGTGTCGCTGCCGCTCAGCGCATCCACCGGACTGGAGGCCTCTTCCGATTGCCGCTGGCGCAGGGCCAGGGGGTCGGCGCTGATCGGCGGTTCGCGCAGGGGAGAGCCGGCGCGGGCGAGCCGCGGATCGGTGCTGCGCTTGGGGGCCCAGATCAGACGGGCAATCGGCTCGACCCCTTGCTCCATCAGCCGGTTCAAGCCCGCCAGGGCTCGATCGACCAGTTGCGTACCCAGGGTTTGGCCGCAGCTCAGCGGATTGCTGCAGGGACCATCGGCGGCCCGGGCACTGAGACCGGCCAGCAACGATCCCTGCAGGGGAACGGTCCTCCGGCTCAGCTTCAACAGGTAGGGCACGTGCACAAAACTGGTGGCACCGCCACTGATCCAGTTGGCGTCCTCCTGGTTAAAGCCCTTGACCCCGGGGAGGATGAAACGGCTCTTGGAGGCGTGGTCTGGCAGATAGGCGGCCCGCAGCCCGCGACGCCTGGCCAGAGCACGGGTCTGCTCGAGCGTGAGCCCATCGCGGCTCATCAAGACTTCGAGCCGACCATCACGCCTGAGCCCGATCACCATGCGGATTCGAGGCAGCAGGTAGCGGATTTGCTGGCCCATGCTGATGCTGTAGGCGCCCTTGTAGCTGCTGGGCGGCCGCTCCAGATCGTTGTAGATGCTGTGCAGGCCTCCGATGAAGGTCTCGAACTTGCGGGCCCGTTCGGGGGTCAGCTCCCCATAGCCGAACTCGACCCCCCCGTCGTGTCGAATCCCGACGAAGGCTCTCTGCCTGGCGGCCGTGCGGTTTCGCCCCCGCCAGATGCGATCACCGAATTTGAGGTCCCCAAGCGGCACGGTGATCTCGCGCCCCGCGTCGATATGGCGCTCGTACATCGGGCCCGAGACGAAGGCCAGGGCTCCGCGATCGGCATAGGCCTCCTGCTCCCGGTCCCAGCCCTCAAACAGGTCGATCCGCACCTTGCGTGGATCGAAATCGAGGCCATAGGTCGCATCATCGTTGAGCTGGCGGAATGGCTGCCCATCTGCAGCGATCAGCAGGTCGGCCGCCCCCGGGTGGTGCGCTTCGGGCAAAGGGGGGGCAATCACCACCAGAAACGCCAATGTTCCGACGGGAATGGCGATGCTCAGGCTGCGCTTGCGGCGCCAAAGCGGCCGTTTCAGGCGGCCCGATGGAGAGGTGGTTGCTGGCCCGAGCGCAGCTGGCGAGGGTGATTCCAAGCGACGACGGCTCCGTCGGCCACCAGCCAGATCTGATCACCTTGGGCGGTTGGATGGCCGCCCGTCAAGCGGCCAAACGCCGGCAGCGCCAGCCTCTGCTGCGCCTGGTTCAGGCTGAAGCAGGGCAGACGCAGACGGTTGTTGCCCCGACCGATCAGGGCCACCGGGTGCAGGTGACCGCACAGGTTGAGATGGCCTGGAATCGTTTGCGGTTCATGGCTGAGCCACCACGGACCCAGGGCCTGGGCTGGTTCATGTTCCAGCCCAGGCAGGTTGCTGCCGCGGTCGTGGTTGCCGCCAATGAGCCGCAGGGAGCAGCCGAGCAGCTCCGGCAGGGCCTGCAGCTTCTGTCGCAAGTCCTGGGTCAGGCCCAGGCGGCTGTGAATCAGGTCGCCCAGCACGATCACCTGACTCGGTTGCCAGCGCCCGGCCAGGGCAATCAGGTCGTTCAAGGTTCCCAGGTCTCCGTCGCTGGGAAAGGGAATGCCATGGGCCTGAAAGGTTTCGGCTTTCCCCAGGTGCAGATCGGCCAGCAGCAGGGTGCGCCGCTGGGCGTCCCAGATGGCCTTTTGAGCCAGCAGCTTCAGCTGCTGGCCCTGCCAATCCAGACAGGCCCAATCTGTCGTTGGGTTTGGGCTCGCGGCCATCAGCGCCCGCCCATCACACGTTGGTACGCCAGGCGCGCTGCGGTCGCAGCGATGACGGCTTGCACGTTGAGGTAAGGGCTCAGGTCGATTTGGGGGAAGAAGATGGGCAGGTAGGCAAGGTAGGCGTTGACGGCGCAATCGGCGACGCTCCACCCGGGGTCACCCCACGGGCCCGCCAGCAGCGACTGACCGCCGGCCAGCAGTCCATCGAGCACCTGCATCAGTCTCGGAAATTCTTTGTCGCGGTTGGACGGCACGAACAGGGCCACCGCCAGGGTCGCATTGGCAAACAGCACCCACTGGCTGGCCAGGCTGCGGCGGGCAGCGGCACTGGCCGCATCTGGGCAGTTGTCGCTGCCGAATTCCCCGCCATAGTGCTCGGCCAGGTGCAGCAAGATCGCACCGCTTTCAAACAGCTGGAGTGGTTCTCCGGTTGGTGCGCAAAAGGCGTCGTCGATCAGCGCCGGCACCTTGGCAAAAGGGTTGAGGCGGGTGAATGGCTCATCGCGGTGTTCGCCGGCAGCCATGTCGAGCTGCTGCCAGCTGTAGGCGATCCCCTGTTCCTCGAGGTACCACCGCGGCATCGACGCGCGGCTGCGGGCGCCGCCGTAAAGGGTGAGAGTCATGCGTCCAGGTGGGCTTGCATCGTCTTGGTGCCCCTGCAATTTTGCCAGCTCTGGAGCATGCGCTTGAGCTTCTTTGGCATCTGCAGAAGCTCGGCAATTGAATTGTTGATCATCTCGACTTTGGTCGCCTGGCATGTTCAAAGAACGTCGCAGTTGCAGATGCCTGAGCGCCTGACTTGCAGCCTTTCTTTGATCTGAGTGAGGGACATGCCGATATTTTTGAGCCTACGAATCGTGCTCCTGTCTGCAATGACAGGCTCAGCAATCAGCGAAATCTCTCATCCGATCTGGTTAGCGGCTCAGACGGTCGCTGATCGCAATCGAAGCAGATGGTCTTCCCTGAGGCACCGGTACGCTCTGCAGCCTTGCTCATCCTGTTGCCCGGCTGTGGGTTGGTCCGTTCAGGTGCGTGTTCACCAGGGTTGCTCTCAGCGCTGACGATGGCCCTGTCAGCGTAAACCTGTCAGCATCAAGCTGTGAGCGTTAACAGTTAAAGAATCATCCTAACGAAATCCAGATCAAGCCGCGCTTCGCCATGCAAACTGACTGATAAGCCTGGATGGTGCGAGGTTCAAAAGGCGCTGTTGCGACTAGAATCAAGGGCATTCTTCATTTCAATGGTCCTGACATGCTTGCAATGTCGGCAACAGTCCTGGCTCTTGCAACTGGCATGACCAGTTTGCACTCACGCACACCCTTGCCTGACGCTGTTTATCCTTGAGCGGTGCCTCAGCACGCCCCCCAGGTTGTGGAACTGGCTTGCGGTGGCGGCGGTGGCGGTGGCTACCGCAAGCCTGCCCGACCTGGCGCGAGCCAGCATCAACACGACTGAATGAATCGGCCTTTTGAACGCATGAAACAGGGGCTTGCCACAGACAAGCCCCATTTTTTGTTTGAGCTTCAGAACCTGAAGGTGGTTTTCACCAGGGCGCCGAACTGGTTGAAGCTGCCGTTGGCGGGGGTGCGCATGCCAAGGGGCCGACTCAGATAGAAGAGAGCGGGGGTGACACTGATCTTGTCAGTGACTTGCGCTTTGTACCACCACTCCCACGCAAAGTTTCCGTCATCAGGGGTTGTCCCCCCGGCCAGCGCCGTCGCGAAGACGGCTTGGGCAACAGCCATCCCGAAATCATTCCCCTTGGCGAAGACGTCGGTCCATTGCAGACCCAGCATCCACGATTGGCTGGTTGTGACATTGGCGCTGGTGGGGCTCAGCGCACGGGCATAGCTGGTGCCATTGATGCCCCAGCCTGCACTGATCGAGGGGGCCCAGCCACTCGTCAGCGGTTGCCAATAGCCGCTCAGGCCAAAGGCATTGGTCGAGGCTCCGGCCGTGTGGTCGAGATTGCTGTGGACCGCGGGGGTGGTCGCCGGAATGAAGGACCCTCCGGCCTGCAGGTAGGTCCAGATGGCGGCCAGGCCCCACTGCTCCTGCTGATAGGCCAGCTGCACAGAGCCGGTTCCGCCCGAGTTGCGATTGGCGATGCCTCCGCCCCCTGTTGGCAGCCCGGCGGTTTGGGCTGCAGCAGTGGTGGGGGACCCCATCATGCCGTTGAAGGCCACGTAGTTGGCACTCACACTCCAGCTTTTGTTCTGCCACCAGAGACCGGCCCCTGGACCAATGTTTTTGCTGTAGGCCGCGGGTGCCCCGTTGGTCGTCATGATGTTCAGAATCGGATCAGACGGGTAGACGCTTGGCCAGAGGGCCAGCATGTCCTCCTGGCCGACCCGGGCTCCCACGGTGGCGGTCAATCCCGATCCGACCGGCAGTTGGTAGAAGAGCTTGTAGAGGCCAAGAATGTTGGCTCCAGACGGTTGCTGGAAGGCAATCTCCAACTCGGAGCTGTTGCCGAGACCGTGGGGTTGGCCGGCAAAGCTGGTGTTGTAGAAATTGCCTGCTCTCAGGTTGGTGCGCAGCAGATCTTTGCAGGTGAAGCTGATGTCGAAATTGAGCTGTAGGTCGTAGTTGAAGGTGATCGCGTTGTAGAGATTATAAGGAGTAGTTGTGTTGCTGAAGTGATTGTAAGTATTGGCTTGATTTGTCGCTGAATTGATGGCGGATCCGCCAAAACTGTTGCCGCCAACCACCATCGTCGCCTGGCCGCTGAATTTGGTGGTGGTGTTGAACTGCTGGGACTCCAGCACACCCACCCGCTTTTCAAGCCCTTCGACGCGGCCGCGCAGCACGGTCAGCTCCTGCTTGAATTCGTCCATCAACCGTTTGAGCTCGTCGGTCTGCTCGCTGACACGGTCCAGGCAGGCATTGAGCAGGGCCGCTGCTTCAAATCGGCTCATCGCCTGGCCACCTTTGAAGGTTCCGTTGGGGTAGCCGGCCACGCAGCCGTACTTTTCGACCAGGTTGCTCAGCGCCTGGTAGGCCCAGTCGGTGGGGCGCAGATCTGAAAATTGATTGACGCTGGTGACCTGGTTCCTCGAGCGGTAAGCCCTGATCTCATCCATCTCCTGCTGGTTCATGTAGTTGTTGACGGCCGACATGCCGTTGAACGCGTCCATGGGCTGGGCCAGGGAGTGCTGGGGGTGGGCCAGGGATGCCAGGGCAAGAACGGCCAACAGGGCGGCGGGCCGGTGGTGCTGCAGAAGGAATATCAGCGCTGCGAAGCCGAAGGGGATCAGGAGTGGACCTGCGGCGAACTCTCTCCAGTAAATGCAAGTTACAGTAGAGGTTATGTTTGTTTCCTGACGACGCTGTCAGGTGCAGAGTGGGACGAGTCGGGTCGTGCCGGTGTCTGCCCAGGGACCAAGCGACGGTGCCTACGACGTGGACGACCTCCAGCAGCTGGCTCCCCATCTCGTGGGGCGAGCCCGGCGCGGAGTGGTCGGCAGCAGCCGCTATGCCCGCAAGTTGCGCGAGGAGATCTGCGCGGCAGCGCGCGACCCCAGCCGTCGCCCCGTGTTGATCAGCGGCGAGCCCGGGCTTGAAAAAGACAACCTGGCGGCGTTGGTTCACTTTGGCTCGCCAGATCGCCAGCAACTGATGTTGCGTTTCGACGGAGCCTTGTTGCGGCCTGATGGCAGTGAGTTGTTCGGCGGGCACGACCACGGTTCTCTGTTGTTGGAGCTTCTGGGACGTGGCGCCTTATTGATTGACAAACTTGATCAGGCTCCCGCTCCTCTACAGAACAAATTGCTCGAGCTGGCCAGTAGCAAGGCTTTTGAGCGCCGCCTGTTTTTTACGGCCGAGCAGGCCTTGCCGGCGTTTGATCGCTGTTGCACGCAAATTCGCGTGCCTCCGCTGCGGGTGCGGCGCCGGGACCTGGGTGAATGGTTGCGCTATGGCGTGCGTCAGCGCTCGCGCAAGCTCGGCTGGACCACACCCCCGCAGGTGAGTGAAGCGGTGGTGAAGCGGTTGCAGAGCTACGACTTTCCCAACAACATTCGCGAACTCGAAACGCTGATCTACCGAGCGCTGCAGCAGGTTCGGCGGCAGGAGCCAAGCTGGCAGCCAGAGCCAGGCTGGAGCCCACACAACGATCAGCGAATTGCCAGAAGACGTCTTTTGGACGCCGGCACGTCAGCAGCGCTTTCGCTTCGACATCTGGCGCTGGAAGCCTCAGCTCAGGGAGTGGATGCGCGCGCCATGGCTTTGGAACACGTTGTTATTCGGCCTGGTCAGCTGGGTGTTTGTGCTCGTCAACCTATGGCTGTGGCGAGGACCCCAGGACCGGGCCCATAACGGCGCCCTCAACCTGTTCTGGGCGTGGTGGTGGCCGCTGATCCTGCTGGGGTTTCCCTTGGTGGGACGGCTGTGGTGTTCGTTTTGCCCGTTCATGGTCTGGGGCGAGATCATCCAACGTCTTGCCCAGGCCTTGGGCTGGACCCCGGCCCGTTGGCCGCGTGGCGACAACGACGCCTGGGCCTCTCCGTTGCTCGCCGCGGGGTTTGCGGTGATCCTGCTCTGGGAGGAGGTGTGGAATCTGCAGAACACGGCTTGGCTCAGCAGTTGTCTGCTGCTGTTGATCACCGCCGGGTCCGTGATCGCATCGCTGCGTTTTGAGAAGCGCTTTTGGTGTCGCTTCCTCTGTCCAGTCGGCGGGATGAACGGATTATTTGCCAAACTGTCGATCCTCGAGCTCAGAGCACAGGTGGGCACCTGCAGCGGCAGCTGCAACACCTACGCCTGCTTCAAAGGTGGCCCCGCCGATGGCGAGGGGCTGGCTACGACGGGTTGCCCATTGGGAACCCATCCGGCCCACCTGAGCGACAACCGCAATTGCGTGCTGTGCCTCACCTGCGCTCAGGCCTGCCCGCACCGTTCGGTGCAACTGGCACTGCGCCCTCCGGCAGCCGATATTCAGCGGCAGATGGACCTGCCCCCTGGAGAGCCCGGGCTGTTGTTGGTGCTGGCCGGCGATCTCTGTCTGCACCACTGGCAGCGGCTCTTGGGCTGGTTGCCGATGGCACCGTCAACCCTGGTGGATGGACCTTTGCTGCCGCGGCTGGCCTTGGCATCACTGGCGCTGGCCCTGCCCTCTGCCTTGTTCCTGCTGGCACGGCTGATGTTCACGAGCAATCGCCTGCTGCGGTCCCTTTATGGCCTGTTGCCGCTGATCTGGGCGCTGCTGTTGGCACGTCACCTGCCTGTGGGCATGGCTGAGGCGGGGATGCTCCTCCCGGTCAGCTTTGGCCTGAGCGAGCTACCAGGATGGCGCGCCGATCCCCATGTGATCGGTTTCTGCCAGAGCGCCGTGGTGGTGATGGGGTGGGTGTGGGCGGTGGTGCTGTTGCGCCGCCAGTTGGTCAGCCGCCTTCAGGTGTGGATTTGGGCGTCAGGGCTGGCCCTCGCTTTGGCCGCGGGGGGAAGGCTCCTGGTCGCAGCCTGACTGACAGTTGTGGAACGGCTAACGCGAACAGTCAGCCTCTCCACCAGTGGCCAGGCCGCGTCCCAGCAGCAAATCACGAGCCGCATTGACCAACTGCATGGTGTCGTGGGCGCCGCCGCGGTCGGGATGGTGTTCGGCGGCGTTGCGTTTCCAGGCCTGGTTCACCTGGGCACTGGTCAGACGCCCAGACAGGGGCAGTTGCAGTCGCTGTCGAGCCACGATCGCGTCGAGATCGGGATGTTTGCCCAGCGGGCCCCAGTCGGTTTTGCTGAGCCCAGAACTGCGCTTGCGAGCTCTGTTGCGTTTGTTGCCTTTGGCGGCGCTGCTGCCAAAGCCCCGGACCGTCGTCGGCTCGGACTCAGCAGAGGGGTTGGCGCGGGCTGCCCCGCTGTTGGTGAGCAGGGCGTTGCCTGGCTCTTGGGTGGTCGTGGGCATCGGCTGTGCTGCGTTCGTTCAGCTTGCTGCAGCATGGGCTGACGCAGACATCGCTCATCGACCTGGTCCAGGCCAGATCCCGTCGTTGAGGCGATCGACGAATCGCACCTGCCGCGGCCGGCCCACATAGATCCACACCGGTCGTCCATCCGTCAGCAGTCGTCTCTGACGTCCATACAGCCGCGGTGCACCCTCGAAGCGATCGAGAGCATGCAGCAGCTGGCTGCTGACCCGATACAGCTCGCCGTGGAGGATGTGTGTGGGCTCGTCGCTGACGATGGCCATCGGAAACGGGCCGAGGTCATACAGAGCCAAACCCTGCAGCTGCGCCGGCCCCACAAACACGCCGCTGACGATCTGCCGATGGTTGGCCTGACCTCGCTTGAGACTGCCGTAGACGAACACCAGTTCCAGGCCGTCATCCCAGAGGCCAGAATCGGCCCCGTTGCCGATTTGCGCCATGACGATTGCCCTGTTGATTGCCCTGGTTGGATCCCTGGTGCTGATGGGGGTGATTGTGCGGAGGCTTGAGAACTCCTGATCCCAGGTCAGTTGGGCAGCGTGAAGCCCTTCTGCATGTGCTGCACATCGAGCATCACCCAGCTCAACCACCCCAGCAGGGCAACAACGCCTGCCCCGGCCGCGAACTTGGCCAGGCCGCGCAGGAGCAATTCGACAGGGCTGATCTCTTTCATGGCCGTGCTGGCAAGGTGACTCTCACTCTGCAGCCTGATGGATGCCAGCTCCTTGCGTTCTGATCACCGGGGCCTCGGCGGGTATTGGCGCAGCCACGGCCGAACTGCTGCTGGCCCGGGGCTGGCGGGTCATCGCCGCGGCACGGCGCGTGGAGTCCATGGCCCATCTGGTGCCGTTGGGTGCTGAGGTGCTGGGCCTCGATGTGGCTGACGCCGCCGCACGCCAGCGACTCGCGGCAGAGATCAGCGACCGCTTTGGTGCTGTTGATGCGGTGGTGAACAATGCTGGCTACGGCGAAATTGGACCGCTCGAGACGATGCCGCTCGAGCGCGCCCGGGCGATGTTCGAGGTCAATGTGTTCGGCTTGATGGGATTGGCCCAGTTGCTGCTGCCGGCGATGCGTGAGCGCGGCAGCGGACGGATCATCAACGTCTCCTCGATCGCTGGCCACTGGGTCAGCCCCGGCTCGGGCTGGTACGGCGCCAGCAAGCATGCGCTCGAGGCCATCAGCGACGCCCTGCGTCTCGAGCTGCATCAGTTCGGTCTGCAGGTGGTGCTGATTGAACCTGGGTTGATTGCCACCGACTTTGCCGCGGTCGCTGAACCCTCGATCCAGCAGGCACAGACATGCCCGATCTACGGCCGCATGATGCACAGGGTTCGAGCAGGGTGGCAGGGCGTCTACCGGGGCGCCTCCTCACCGCTGCTCGTGGCGGCCGCGATTGAGACAGCACTGACGGTTGCTCGTCCCCGCGCCCGTTATCTGGTGGGCCACCAATCGGTTTCCGTCATCGCCAACCACTGGTTGCCCACGCGCCTATGGGACAGGGTCGTGCGTTCACAGATGACCTGAGCCCGTGCCGCTGGATGGCCTCGGAGCTTCAGTTGAACGGCATCCCAGCACGGGTCAGCCCTCTGCTCGCTGGGCTTCGGCGATCAGCCGTTGCACACGCTCGAGCAGCGATTCATTGCTGAGGCGATTGTTGAGGCGTTCGACCAGGAGCGGGAAGGCCAGGGGACCCGGCCGCGGGATGCGCTGCAGCAACCAGGTGCTGCCAGCCATGCGCTCGAGCACCGATTGAAGCCGGTGGCGTTCGAGCTGCTCGTCGAGCACCTCCCGACGGGCCTGTTCCAGCAGCAGATGGTCCGGCTCGTGCTTGCTGAACACGTCAAACAGCAGTGCGGCGCTGATTTGCAGTTGCCCGCCGGTTTTGTTTTGCCCTGGCATGGCCTGATTGATCAAGCCGCTCACCTGGGCAATGGCGCGGAATCGGCGTCGGCAGAGCTCTGAAACATTCAAGGCCTGTGCCAGATCGCAATCGAGTTGCTCACTGTCCAGCAGCTCTTCGCTGTGCAGTTCCAGCAGCTCATCAAAGGGGTAGCCCTTCGGTGCCAGCAGCTCAAAGCCGTAGTCATTGACCGACACGGTGATGGTGCTCGGCCGGTGGCGTGCGATGCGCCAGGCCCAGAGAAAGCCGATGCCCTCATGCACAAAACGGCCCTCGAACGGGTACACGAACAAATGGCTGCCCTCCCTGCTGCGGCAGTGCTCGAGCAACAGCTGATGGCGTCGCGGAATGCAGGACAGATCGGCCTGCCGCTGCAATAAAGGCTCCAGCGCCTGTAGTTCGGGCGTGTCCAGCTCGAATTCAGCCTCGTTCGAGTGGGCCTGAGCACAGCGGTCGACTTCGTTTCGTAAGGCTTCACTGAGCAGATCGGACAGGGCCATATGTCCTCCGGCCCAGGCTGGGACCATGCTGCTTTTTTTGTTGCTGGCCTTCACCATGGCCGTCATGTCGCGCACTCGCATAAATTCGAGCTGCCGGCCGGCGAAAAAAAACACATCACCAGGTTTCAGCCGGCCGATGAATGCTTCTTCCACATGACCCAGCACGGCACCCCGGACAAACCGGACGGTGACCGAGCGGTCGGCTGTGATCGTGCCGATGTTGAAGCGATGCAGTCGGGCGATTGCTTTGTCGAGGACGCGATAGCGATACGGCGTTGCACAAGCGACAGTTGTGTCGTTGTCTTGTGCGATCGCCTCGGCAATCGGCGTGTCGTCGTCGAGACGACAGCGCACCAGTTTTCGGTAGCGGGGGTAGGCCGCCAGGGACCGTCCCCCGTGTTCGAGGCAGTCCAGACACCAATCCCATTGCGCATCGCTGAGCTGTTGAAAGCTCCAGCTGCTGCGAATGGTCTGCCGTTGCTGCTGGGGTTGGAAGCCCGGTCCGCAGGCCAGGGTCACCAGATGCTGCAGGAGCACATCCAGTGGCAGCTGAGGAGGGCGGCGGTGTTCAACCAGGCCATCCGCCAAGGCACGGCGCATGGCGCTCACTTCGAGCAATTCAAGGGCGTTGGTGGGCATGAACAGCACCTGGGAGGTGCCACCGGGGCAGTGGGCGCTGCGGCCGGCCCGTTGCAACAGTCGCGCCAGGTTTTTGGCACTGCCGATCTGCACAACGCGCTCGACCGGTTGGAAGTCGACCCCCAGATCGAGCGAGCTGGTGCAGACCACCCAGCGCAGCTCCCCTGCTTTGACGCCGGCCTCGATCGCCTCACGCTCGCTGCGGTCGATCGCGCTGTGGTGCAGGGCTAAGGAGCCCTCCATCTCTGGACAGGCAAATCGCAGGCATTGATGCCAGCGTTCAGCCTGATTGCGGGTGTTGGTGAACAGCAGCGTGCTGACGTTGGGGTCGAGAGCGGCGACCAGCTCCTCGTACATGCGCAGGCCCAGGTGTCCGCCCCAGGGAAAGCCATCGATCGTCTCGGGCAGCAGGCTTTGAATCGCAGTGGTGCGAACGATCGGCGCCGTGATGATGCGGACATGGTTGCCGGTGCCCGTCTGATCGAGCGTGTGACTTGGGGACAAACCCACCGCCGCTTGGGCTGCGGCTTCGAGGTTGCCGATCGTGGCGCTGATGGCCCAGGTGCGCAGCTGCGGGCGCTGTTGCCGCAACCAGCTCAGGCAGAGTTCGGCCTGAACGCCGCGCTTGCTTCCCATCAGCTCGTGCCATTCGTCCAGCACCACCCCTTGCAGTTGACCAAACAACGCCGTTGCCTTGGGGTTCGCCAGCAGCAGCGACAGCGATTCGGGCGTGGTGATCAGAATCTGCGCTGGTGCGCGCAGTTGTTTGTTGCGCTCGGCGCTGGAGGTGTCGCCATTGCGGATGGCGACCCGCAGAGGCCAACCCATGGCAACAATCGGCGCTTCGATGGCCAAAGCCAGGTCGCGGCTGAGGGCACGCAGCGGTGTGATGTAAACCAGTCGCAGTCCGGTGGGCGTGTTGCAGGATTGGCCAGAGGACCATCCCACCTCATCGAGCAGCTCGGCGATTGGGCCCATCACAGCGGCGTAGGTCTTCCCCGAGCCTGTGGGCACCTGGATCAGACCACTGAATCCATCCAGATAGGCCTGCCAGCAATCCCTCTGGAAGGCCATGGGTGTCCAGCCCTGGCTGGAAAACCAGGTTTCAATCGGCTCCAGCCGTCGCTCATGGTTGCAGCTGACCATCACGCGATTGATCCGTGTGGTTCAGCCATCGCGCAGGGAAACCATCGGCTGAGCCCCCATCATCGGCTTATCCCGATCCATGGACAGTCCTGAAGGCACCTAGTTTGCCCAACTGGTCACGGACGTCATACCTGTGCTGCCCCGCGACTGGTCCAATTGATAAACAATCGTGCGTGAGTCGCCGGGCCATTAGGAGGCCATGGTGTTGATCGCTCTTGAAATAAAAATGACGAGCAACGTCAGCATTGTTGTGGAGTGAATGAGCTGTATGATTTTGGCCTTAGCCCCTGACGCTGAATGATTTTCTGGCGGACCAAGGGTGTTGCTCATCATCAATGTATAATACAAATAATCAAGGAAGTTGGGCACCCAGCCCGCGTGATGATTCTGTCGCCCTGCTGGGAATACGAGTTGCGTAAAATGGTCCGGGTGATAAAGGCGCCTGACCTGATCCGGATAATCAAAATACCAATACCAAAAGAGCATGACAATGTTTAATGAACCGTAGATGCCGGCAGAGACGAGCAATAGCGGCAATGATTGCACATTGAATGCAAAGATGCCATAGGAGACTGTTGTCAAATTGATAAATAAGTATGCCGTAGAGAAGATGCCAAATAGAAACAGAGATCGCCTGACGTGGTGATGTCTTCTTAGGAGGAAAATTAGGTTGACGGCGAGCAGGGCGACGATGCTACCTAGGACCAAGCCAGAGATTTCCGAGATGTAGATTAACAGGCTGTATTGGTAGACGCCTTTACTTGATATCCTTCTAAAATCTTCAAAAACAAATACATTAATGGCAATATTAAGAATTGGCGA